>DDIL01000043.1:81435-102194 GCA_002338515.1 Glaciecola sp. UBA1851
ATGAACGAAATTCTCCAGATGGCGTTAGAAATTTCAGGTTTTGTATGACTTCGCTTCTGCTAAAACCTGATGGCTCTGGCCAAATCATGCTATCGCCGGCACCACTTGGTAAGCCACTTCTATGAGTCAGTAGATCTAATATAGTAAATTCGTGTGTTACGTAAGGATTATATAGCTCAAATTGGGGTAAATATTTTATGACTTTATCATTCCAATTCAGCTTATCTTGTTCAACTAATATACCTATTGCAGCAGCAGTAAATGCTTTGCTGGTTGAGGCTAATCTAAAATAAGTGTTGCTAGTTACTTTTTTATTGGTGCTTAAATTAGCAATGCCATAGCCTTTTGAGAGTATAACTTCATTTTTGTATGTTATACCTACTGCCATTCCGGGAGTGTGATACTCAGATAAGGCTTGCTCTATTATTTGGTCTAAGTTCTCGGGTAATGGATTACTGTTTGCTTGAAAGGTTGTATTTAGCAACACCATTACCATAAAAAAAATCATGCTTAATGGAAGCCTATAACCACGATGGGCTGATTGACAAATAATGAAATTTTTCAAGTAGTTGGATGGAAGCATATTAAGAAAACCTAATCCCATTTTAGTAACGTGAAACACAATCTAATAATTAAAAAGTATACCTGAATACTATATAACCTCAATCCTAGCGGTTAAGCAATAATACAACCCTAAAACCATTTAATTTTACGACGATAATATTTTGTAAAAGTTAGTACGCGTGTTTCTTCAAAATAGTGAGCTATAAAAATAATTAACCATTCACGTTGAAGGCCAAATACTTTGAAACAATATACTTCTAAATTTTATTTCGTTTTGCATAAAAAACAAGAAGCGTTGCGCCCAAATACATCATCACACCGTAAGTGCCTGCTACAATTGCGTAACTCGGCTCTTCTATTAAGCTAACCGCTATGAGTATAGCTAGGGTGGCATTTTGAGTGCCTACTTCAATGCCTAAGGTAACCCCATCTTTTTTAGAAAATAAGAACAATTTTGCTAAAAATACACCCATGGCTGTAGCGATTAAATTAAGGCTAATGGTTAATAAATACATATCGGGAAAGCTAGCTATAAGCATATCTATTTCATCATAGGAAATTTTTATAATAAGCAAAACCATAAAGATAATACTTAGGCGCCTAAACCATGGCTCAGCAATTAGCGCGAAAGCTACTGCTTTGCTCCTTACTATCATACCGATAGTGACAGGTATGAGTGTAATAATAACTAAACCCAATGAGGTTTGTAACAATGAAAATTGCTTGGCATCACCTTGGGTGAAGTACTCCATTGACCATGCAATGATCCATGGGGTGGTAAACACGCAAATGACAGTAGTAATGGCAGTTAGCGTGATAGATAACGCTAAATTGGCCTTTGCTAAATGGGCAAACAAATTGGATGTAGTACCCCCCGGGCAAGCAGCTAAAATCATCATGCCTATTGCCACTGATTCTGGTGCATTAAATAATTTAGCGATGCCAAAAGCCAGAAGTGGCAATAATATTAATTGCCCGCATAACCCCGTGATGACAATTTTTGGCATTTTCGCCAACCTAGCGAAGTCAGCTAATTGTAAACTCAAGCCCATACCAAACATAATCAGCGCCAGCACTAATGGAAGCAATATTGCGGTAAATACTGACTCTTGCATGTTTGGCCTAGCTCATTTTAGCAAGAGCAGACAGAGGAGCGATACGCATTAATAATTGCATAAATGCCCACGGCCATGTTGGCACGTAACTATTTGCGCCTTCTTTTTCTATAGCTTTGATTATGGCTTTGCATCCCGTTTCGGTATCAACCATGAATGGGACTTTTTCAACCTTCTCATTAATTTCACTTCTAATAAAGCCAGGATGTATAGTGGAAACCTTAATATTCGTGTTGGCTAAATCGATACGCAGACCTTCACTAAGCGAGGTTATTGCCGCTTTAGTGGCAGCATATACATTTAATGCTCGACGAAATCCACGTACTGCACTGATAGAGGATATAGTAACTAAGTGACCTGAGTTTTGTTCTCTAAAAATGCCCACCGCCGCTTCACATTGCGCCAATGCGGAAACAAAGTTGGTAACCGCGGTTTGTTTATTCGCAGCAAAATATCCCGTTCCAATGGATGCCCCTTTTCCCATCCCAGCATTAACAATGACTCTATCAAGTTGGCCGAGCTCTTGTCTAAACGCTTCAAATATAGCAAATACCGCATCATGATCATTTACATCTAATGCTTTAATCGATACCTGAATATCTGGGTTAATGGCTAATAATTGAATTTTTAACTCTTCTAGCCTTTCTATGCGTCTTGCACATAATGCTAAGTTTCTGCCTTTTTTGGCAAATTGAATGGCCATTTCTCGACCTAAGCCTGAACTTGCACCGGTTATTAGGATATTTTTTCTCATTATTATTTTCCTACTAGCACTGTGACCAGTTTAAAAGTCTTGTTTTGTAAAATAATTAACGCTTTGCATGTTTGATAACTTTATTACAGCGATACAATAAATAGTGAACAAACACCCATAAATTTTTATACGCTTTGTTTTTAGTTTGCTTATGATGGTATCGGTAATAAATTTGTTGCACTATGCCGGCTAATCTAAATAAACCATACACTTCATAGAAAGCGAACTCATCTGGCTCTAAACCTTGCTTTTGGCAATAGTAATCAATTACTTCTTGTCTTGTCATCATGCCTTTCAAATGTGTGGGTTGTCGTTGTGTACTTCTGGCTAGAAAGTCATCGTCAGCTTGTACCCAATAGGCCAAGCTATTGCCTAAGTCCATCAGCGGATCGCCAAGGGTGGCTAATTCCCAATCTAACACACCTAGAATATGGGTTGGATCCTGTGCATCTAGCACTAAATTATCAAACCTATAATCGTTATGTGTCATACAAATAGTTTCTTTAGCAGGCAAATGTTTTTCAAGCCAATTCATGACTTTTCTACCGCTAGGTACGTTCCATGTTCTTGCATTGGTATATCGTTTTATCCATCCACTTATTTGACGCTCGGCATAACCCGCACCTTTACCTAAATGATTAAGACCAGCACTTTCAATATCTACGTTGTGTAAGTTTATAAGCTCATCAAGAGCCACCTTACATAATTTGCTTGCTTGCTCGGGTGATAGTGTGACGCCTCGTGGAAAGTGCTTTCGGGGAATGATGCCATTTAATTTTTCCATGACATAAAACTCTGCACCAATAATACTTTCATCGTTAGTATAACCAAGCATGGTAGGTACTTTGTTGTAAACCGGTTTTAGTGCTTTTTGTAAATTGTATTCTCGCCCCATATCATGGGCACCTTTAGCTTTGGTACCTGCCGGTGGGCGTCTAAGAATAAGTTCCTGATTATCAAAGCTTAAACAATAGGTCCAATTCGATGCACCCCCTGAATATTGGGTAACCCGCATGCTACCTACAAGTGGGCTTTGCTTAGTTTCTTGTAGCGTCATATCTAGCCATTCGAGAAGTTGAGGCTCAGGTAACGCTTCGCCCTCTCTTACTTTGCCTGCTTTATCTAGCACTGCTTTATCTATTTTATTAGCCATAGAGACCTATTTATATTTTTTTAATTCTAATCTAGAGACCATTGCCATGTGTACTTCGTCTGGACCATCTGCAAGCCTTAATGCACGCGCGCCTGCCGCAAATTTTGCTATTGGGAAGTCATTACACATACCGGCTCCTCCATGTATCTGTAGCGTCATATCCACCACTTGTTGCAACATATTAGGTACCACCACTTTTATAGCAGAAATATCTACCATGGCATGTTTTACACCTAAGTTATCAATTTTCCAAGCTGCTTGTAGAGTAAGTAATCGGCTTTGCTCTATCAACATGCGGGCTTGTGCTATGCGCTCTTTATTTCCGCCAAGTTCAATTAAAGGCCGGCCGAATGCGACTCGAGAAAGTCCTCTTTTAATAGCCAATTCTAATGCTTTCTCAGCCATTCCAATTGCTCGCATACAATGATGAATTCTGCCCGGGCCTAGTCGCCCTTGTGCAATAGCGAAACCTTTACCCATGCCAACAAGCAAATTAGTTTTAGGTACGCGTACATTGTTTAAATGAACCTCGCCATGGCCGAATGGCGCATCATAATCGCCATATGCGCTAAGCATTCGTTGAATTTCAATACCCTGAGAATCAAGTGGGACCAATACCATGGAGTGTTGGTTATGCTTATCATTTTCCGGGTTAGATAAGCCCATAAAAATCATTAGTTTAGCGTTTGGATGCCCAAGGCCAGTAGTCCACCATTTTTTACCATTAAGGACTAATTCATTACCGTCTTCTTTTATTGTCGCGGCCATGTTAGTGGCATCTGAAGATGCAACGTCTGGTTCAGTCATACCGAAAACAGAACGAATTTCTCCAGCAAGTAACGGTGTTAGCCACTGCTTCTGTTGTGCTTCATTTCCAAAGTGATAAAGCACTTCCATATTGCCCGTGTCAGGTGCATTGCAGTTGAATATTTCAGGGGCAAAAAGAACTTTACCTGTTTCTTCAGCAAGAGGCGCGTATTCTAAACAAGTTAAACCTTGGCCAAGGTTGTCGTCAGGTAGAAACATATTCCAAAGGCCATCTGCTTTAGCGATTGCTTTTAGCCTCTCTACTTCAGGGTGAATACTCCATTTAGTCCAATCGCTACTTGGATTATTTTGATGGATTTCTTCGTAAACTCTCTCTTCAATTGGCTCTACGTGAGTTTGCATAAACTCGCGCATGCGTTTGATATAACGTTGGGTTTTTGAATTGTGCGAAAAATCCATCACTGCCTCGCTTTGCTAATGTTTAAGTTATTTTTTAAGATATTAGTTGATACGTGAAGATAAGAAAAATTGCTTATTTTGACCATTGGTTATAAGTATGGGTGATAGGGAATAACTGATTAAAGTAAGTTAACCTGAACTCTGAATAAGTTAGATAAACCTGCGTTATTTATCAAACGCAATGCTACATGCTTAAAGTGATAAACGATTATAATAGGGGTTAGTAAAAACCAGTTTTCTCGCAATAGTGCTTGCGACAAAGTGAAACATATCTTTCGTTACCGCCTATTTCTACTTGGTCACCCTCATTAATTACATCCCCATGTTGATTCAGTTTTGCAACAAAGTTTGCTTTTTTACCACAATGACAAATGGTTTTTAGTTCTGTCATTTTGTCTGACCATGCCAGTAAATAATGGCTACCTTCAAAAGTTTCACCTTTGAAATCGGTGCGCAAGCCATAAGCAAGTACCGGAATATTAAGTCTATCTACAATATTAAGACATTGTTTCACTTGAATCTTTGTTAAAAACTGCGCTTCATCTATAAATACCGCAGACTGTTTTTTGGCTTGATTTATATGCTTAACCGCTTCGTACAAATTTGTATTTTTATCAAACAGTTCCGCTTTTGATTCCAAACCTATTCGAGATGCTATTTTACCTTCGCCATATCGATTGTCGAAAGAAACAGTAAAAAGCGTCACTTCCATCCCCCTTTCTTTATAGTTGTATGCTGACTGAAGTAAAGAGGTAGATTTTCCTGCATTCATTGCAGAATAATAAAAATACAATTGAGCCATGTTTAGTTGAAACGCTCCAAGTGAGATGGGATGAGTTTATGGATTAAATAATAACAATTTGCCCTTTAGTTCTACTACATTAACTGTTTTTTATTACTAGTTAATAAAGCTATAAAAGCCTTAGACACTTAACAATATATCTTTAGACCTGATCAGACTAGCAACTAGTGTAATGCCTGTTAAACCCAATCGCACGTATTTTTTAAAACTTTATAGCAAGCAATCACTAAACAAAAAAAGCGCCTTTACCGAAGTAAAGGCGCTTTGTATTTTTTCTTTAATAACTAAGCAGCGTTAGCTTTTGTTTCTTCAAACTTATCGCCATTTTCGTCAACAAGTTCCATATCGAATGTATACTCGTCAACTCTTACAGACAATTTACGTTTTTCATTATACTCAAGCAAAATTTCCATTTCGGTATCGTTCAAGTCACCTTTTTCATGCAATTTAGTCACCGCATTTTCAAACGATAAGAAAGGAACAACAGGCGCCTTGCGGAGTGCTTTTTGAACTTTGCTTAAAAGCGGCATTGCTGCATGTTTTGCTTTAAATGCTTGCTCATTAATATCGTTACCGTCACCTGGTATCACTTTAACAGCATGTGTAATTTGGTCTTTAATACTGCTATCTTGTAAAGCTGCTTCAGATAGGGTGCGAATCAAATCATCACTAATACCTGATACTGATGAAGTATAAGTATTAGTTAAAACACGCATTAAACCTTTAGTTGGCATATTCGGAAAGTTATTAACAAAGTCCACAATTGCTTTTTCGCCTTGCTGTAACGACCATTCCATTGCGTATTGGAAGTAAGGTAATGCTTGTTGTCTATTTTCTACGCGTTGTTCATAAAAACGTACGGTGGCCATAGAAGCATAAACATAACTGATCACGTCACCTAGTCGTGCCGATAATAATTCAGCTTTTTTCAAGTCACCGCCAAGCACTAATAGTGACAAGTCAGCTAATGGAGCAAGCTTTGCAGATAACGCATTTAAACGTTTCTCATAAGGACGTACTTCTGGTAAAGCTGATTCTGCTGACCGCAAAAACGGTAAATAGCTGTTGGTGAATGACCGTAATGCGTTTTTCACACTAAACTTAACAGTTTTAGTTAGTACTTTGTTAAATTGAGCATCTGCACTTGCATCGTCTGAGTGAATTAAATCGACCATTTCTTTTAAATGCGGATGACAGCGCATTGCACCTTGCCCGAATATCATTAAATTACGTGTAAGTATATTTGCACCTTCCACGGTAATCGCGATAGGTAACGCAGAGTAGCCATTTGCTAATGTATTTTGTGGGCCACGCTGAATAGCCTTACCTGCTTGCACGTCCATGGCTGAATTAAGCACATCACGACCAAGCTCTGTCATATGGTATTTGGCTATTGCCGTAACAACAGATGGTTTTAAGCCTTCGCCCAAACCTTCCGTCGTTAGTACGCGCATCGCTTCAAGTAAAAATGTTTTGCCAGCGATATCAGCCAGTTTATCTTGAATGCCTTCAAAGCGTCCAATTGGCACACCAAACTGCTCACGTACAAAAGAATATTCAGCGGTAGATTTAAATGCTGTTTGAGCAGTAGCAACGCCCATCGCTGGTAAAGAGATGCCACGGCCAGCGCCTAAGCAACTTACTAGCATTTGCCAGCCTTTACCTATGTTCTTTTGACCACCAATAATGAAGTCCATTGGGATAAATACGTCGTTTCCACGGGTAGTACCATTGTAAAAACGCACGCCCATAGGATCATGGCGATTACCCAATTCAACGCCAGGATGAGATTTTGGCAATAGCGCACAAGTTATACCAAGTTCAAGCTCGTCACCTAATAGTTGCTCTGGATCGAATACTTTAAATGCTAACCCTAATACAGTGGCGATAGGTGCTAATGTGATATAACGCTTGTCCCAGCTAACACGTAAACCTAATACTTCTTCACCTTCATATTCGCCTTTCGTCACAATCGCTGCATCTGGAATAGATCCAGCATCAGAGCCTGCCTCTGGGCTAGTTAACGCAAAACAAGGAATGTCATTGCCTACTGCTAAGCGAGGTAGCCAATAGTTTTGTTGCTGCTCAGTACCGTAATGCATTAACAACTCGCCTGGACCTAATGAATTAGGTACCATCACAGTGACCGCTATGGCGCCACTTTTTGTTGCAATAGTTGTTACAACGGTAGAGTTTGCATAAGGGCTAAATTCTAAGCCACCAAATTTCTTAGGAATAATCATTGCAAAGAATTTGTTTTTTCCAAGAAAATCTAAAATTTCTTCTGGTATGTGTTTTCCATTGGCTAATTCGAAATCGTCAATCATTTCTAATAGCGACTGAACTGGACCATCCATAAAAGCCTGCTCATCTGCAGTTAGTTGCGCTGTAGGCAATTCGCGTACGGCAGCCATATCAGGCTTGCCTCTATAAATAGAAGATTCAATCCATACATCACCTGCATCTAGCGCTTCTTGCTCTGTTACTGAAATAGGTGGTAATACTTTCTTTAGGTTTGTTCTTAAACTCATGTTAACTTATCCGCTCATCCGACCAGTAGAAATTGGATATTTACATATTTTTTTTCAAAGGTCAAAGTTTTGATTAAATTTAATCAAACATTAATGTTTAATTTACGTAACGAGTTATCGGCATTAGTTTCTGATAGTTTTGGATTTTAAATGTTTATTCTTTCGCTACAATTTGATCTTCCTGTTCGATAAACCCTTAACTATTAACAAATAATATATTTATTATCTTAGGTGAACGTTACGCGTTGTTATTATCTTAAATCGTTGTTTTACTTCGATTGTGGACGTCATAACAAATGTTTACGTAAATATAAATCTGTAAACTATTATCAAACCACAATGATAAATAGCTATTCAGTTTCTCAGCATTTAAAAGAATATGATCAAAAGTAAGGTAGGCGTGGATACATGAAAAATGAGTTAAATAGTAAATTCCTATTATCTGTTTTTGAAAAAATCAGACAAAATGGCGAGCAAAAAGAGGGTGCTTATTTTCTTGATGGCATAAAAGCCTATACCGATTTTGACGGGTATACACTCTATATTGAAGACGCATTAGTGAAATTAAGTTTTGGTTTTCATAATCAATATCATTTTGATTACGACTCATCTAGTAACTATGATGCGTTTGAAAAAAAACTAAAGTCTATAAATTCTGGTTATTGAATTATGAGTTCGATTACCATGTTACACGAGTGGTTGTATAAATGGTCCTCAAAACCATATTGCCGTTTTAAAGCTTATGTTCCAATATGTAGTAGTATGGCAAATAAAATGGCGTGGTATTTACTTGTGCGTTAATATATTGCGATAAACAGCATACATTATCTAAGAATGACTACCCCTACTAAAAACGAATCTAACGCCAAAACTAACAATGCAGCTTCTCAAGCCCCTGCCAGTAAAAAAGTAAAAGCACCACAATTTAAAACTGAATTTTTGTTGCCAAAATATTGGTTAATTTGGATCGGCGCATTTTTGTTGTACTTACTATCGTGGTTACCATATTTTCTTATAAAAAAGTTGGGCAAGATTGTTACTTGGCTCCTAGTTAAGTTAGCTAAAAAAAGGGTGAAAATAGCAAAACGAAATATTGAACTTACCTTTCCAGAGTGGAGCGAAGAAAAAGTTGATACTGTTTTCAAACAAAATTTGGAACGAACAGGATTGGCCTTATTTGAGACGGCAATGGGATGGTGGTGGCCTTCATGGCGAGTGCAAAAACATTGTAAAGTTGAAGGGTTCGACAAGGTACAAGAAGTGCTTGATAGCGGACGAGGAGTATTTGGATTAGCTATTCATAACGTCAATTTAGAAATAGGTTGCCGAACAATAGGCTATGCTTATAAATCAATTGGTTTTTATCGCCCACACAACAATCCTTTGATGGATTATCTGCAATATCATGGCCGTAACCGTTCGAATAAGTACATGATACATAAACGTAATGCTAAAGGGCTGATTCAAGCTATGAACGAAGGTGAATTGTGTTTATATTTACCAGACCAAGATTATGGTGCTAAACAATCGATATTTGTACCTTTTGGTGGTGTAGAACAAACTGCGACTACAACAGGTACATTGATGTTTGCTAGTCGAACCAATGCCGTTCCATTTTTAATTACACCTCAATATACTGAAAATGGCTATACCGTGAAGTTTGTTTCAGCTATTGAATATTTGGTCGATAATGATCCTAAAGAAGCACTAACACAGCTAAATAAAGACATTATCGAGTTGATTAAAGAGCAACCAGAAAGTTATTTGTGGATGCACAAACGCTTTAAATCAAGGCCACCAGAATCACCAGAATCACTTTATTAGTTTTATTGTTTTGCTTTATCTAATCAATTATTGGTAGTAGAAACTAGTAAAGCTAATGAAGAAAAAAAGTAATATAGGTTTTTGGATAAAAAATGCCGCAATTATGATTGCGGTAATTGCCGGTGCTACCACATTTTTACTTTATGGACCAAAACCGCCGTCAGATAACTCTTCTGATAGTTCGGCGTCCAATGATGAGCCTACAGGAGTAAGCGCAGGTGTGACGCGTTTTTATTCTAATTTTAGACAAACCTCTCGAGACCCAATCAAAGAGATATATGGTGAAGACACCATTATTCTTGAGGATAATAATAATGAAACAGTTGGGAGTAAGTTAGAAGCGATGCCTCAAACTAGATATCAAGGCTCCTCTAATTGGGATGGTTCTTATAAAGAAAGGGCATTTAGGCAATACAGTACGGTGAAGGATGAAGCCACTGAATATGCCGCTCAAGAAGGATTCAATTTAGTATGGGATTTGAAACAAGACTTTAAAATAAGAAATCGTTTTATTACAACAGGTACATTTGTTGAAAGCCTAGAAGAAATTGCTGGTGCAGTAGACAGCCACTTTCATCACCCAATTATGGTTTATTTCTGTGATCAAAAACGTGCAATTGTTGTGACAGAAAGAGATTCTGCTTATTTAAAGGTTAACTGCCAAAAAAGTCAGGGTTCCTATCAAAGCTATTAGTATCTAATTGTATCGGCTTATCTTTATCTATCGCAGTACTAAACACTCTTTCATATTCTACTTTAACGCGTTGCATCGCTATTTTCAGCTCATTACTTTGCTCATGTCCACCACGCGCATACTTTTTATTTGATAGTTGTACTCTATGTGTGGCATGGCGAATAGTGAGATATGCAGTTGTAAGCGTCTTTTGTATTTCGCTTGTTATGACGCCACTTTTTTCTATGTATTTAAGTAATCTTAAATTGTCTGACCATGCTGTTAGTTCAGGAAATTGTTGAGCATTAGCCAAAATTAGGTATTGAACAATAAATTCAACATCAACAATGCCGCCATGGGCTTGCTTGATATCTATTAAATTCTCTTTTTGAACGAGTAAATGTGAACGCATTTTTTCTCGCATAGCATAAACTTGTTCTAGTACCCGTTCTTTTTCTCGTGGTTTAGAGATGATTGCGTGTCTAATTTCACTATATCTTTGAGATATATCGTGTGAACCAAAAACGACCCTGCTTCTTATGATTGCTTGATGTTCCCATGTCCATGCATTTTTTAGTTGGTAATCAAAAAACGAATCAATGTGGCTGATCAATAAGCCAGAATTGCCAGATGGTCTGAGCCTAAGGTCAATATCATACAATATACCACTGTAAGTTTTGGTTGTGCATATATGGCAAATACGCTGGACTAATTTAATATAGAATTCTTGAACAGATATTTGTTTACGTGTACCCGTGTTATCGGTTTGCCCTTTCAAATCAGCATTATGCAAAAATACAACATCTAGGTCTGAGCCATAACTCAGTTCAATGCCGCCAAACTTCCCATAAGCGACAATAGCCAACTGACTTAAGCCTGTCATACTGGTGGAAGAGCGACTCATTTTTTCTTCTAAATTATTCCGCAATACATTGTCTTCAGTAGGTGGATACCCAAATAATTTTGTAATTTGTTGGAAAGCGATGATGGCGACTTTTTGAAGTATAACTTGCGCCAAAATCGTTAATTTGTCGCTCACTTGGTTAATTGCCAACGTACCAGACAAGTCAGATGCGGCAATTCTTAATTGACTGATATGCTTGAACTCTCTAAGCATATTCATTATTTGCTCTTCATCCTCTAAGTCTATTCGCATGAAGGAAAGCTGCAACTCTTCCTGAATTTCTAATTCGTATTGTTCAAGTGTTTGTTTATTTTTTTCGAGATAAATAGGATGTAACAACTCATCAAGTAAAAGCGGATAGTTTGCAATTTGTTCGCTGACCCACGGGCTTTTTTTGCATAAATATAATAACCGCTCTCTAACTTCTGGATGAACACTTAGTAAGTCTATGTAGGTAACTCGCCCAAAAATAGTATCTAACACTTTAAACAAGCCTGATGTTTGTTCCAAAAAGGCATCATTTGGCGTGAGCTGGGTTGGGTAAATCAGCTCAAATAATATGGTGGGCATTAGCCTATTTATCGATTTTACCGCTTTAGCACTGACACTTGCGCGAGCCACTCGTTTTTTAAAACCGACAATAAGTTCAGCTAACTTAGTAACTGAATCACTATCACAATTTAAGGTTAGTTGGTTAAGTAAACCGTTTACTTCAATCTCAGACATACTTAATTGCCAAATATCATCTAGAATTGCGTGAGTATTCTCCGAAGCTTTATTGTCGTTTTTATCTTCTTCTGAAACACATTCGTCTTCACCTACTACACTTGTGAAAATCAAATGAATTTCCTGCATGGTAAGCCTGACTAACTCTTCAACTTCTTCATACTTAGATAAGCCAAGTAATTTGGTTAGCCGTAACTGGTTTTGTTCTGTTTGAGGCATTAGTTGAGTTTGTTCATCATTAAATATTTGTAGGTAATGCTCTATTTTTCTGAGTAACAAATAATTCGATTTAAGGTTCTCTAAATTAACTGTTCCTTGTAATTCATGGGCTTGAATTTCATCAATAGATTTTAGTATGGAGTTTTGCTGGCATGCCGTGTTTCTGCCTGCATGAATAAGTTGGATACTTTGAACAAAAAACTCAACTTCTCTTATTCCACCTTTACCCAGCTTAATGTTATTTATAATTTGTTTGCGGCGCAGTTCTTTTTCAATTAACGTTTTCATTTCCCGAATTGAATCTAGGGTGGTGAAATCAATATATTTTCTATAAACGAAGGGTTTAATAATTGAGTAAAGCTGATGGTTAAATTCTGTTTCGTTAATAACTCGCATTTTCTGTAATGCAAACCTTTCCCATTCTCGCCCTTGCTCATGATAGTAAGTTTCTATAGCCGACAGAGGCAAAACGAGTGGTCCACTATCACCTAGTGGTCTTAATCTCATATCTACGCGGTATACTCTCCCATCCACAGTTGGGTGATCCAATGCATGTATGATTTTTTGCGCTAAACGAGTAAAGAATACTTGATGCTCAATAGGCTTTTTACCAATTGTTTCACCTTGACTGGGATAAACGAAGATTAAATCTATATCTGATGAAAAATTCAGTTCATTACCACCTAATTTACCCATTCCCATAATTAATAAGTGCTGATTGTTAGGGTTTCCGTATCTCTTGCATAAACCCTTGTAGAGAACATCATACGTAAAATTAATAAGGCTGTTTGCTAGCTCTGAAACGGCAATAAGTGAGGTATCTATTTTTTGTAATTGCAGTAAATCCATGATGGCAATTTCTGCCATATGTACTTGCCTTATTTGCCTGATAATTTGCATTAACGCAAGTTCAAGAGACTGTAAAATAGAGTGCTGTGCTATGAGTAGTTCTTTATGTATATATATTTCAGCACGTCTTTTTTCATAATGAGCTAATAATACCTTATCTTCACATTGATCATTTATCACAGTGGCCAAACTGATTGCCATTTCTGAAAAAGCGACAGGATATTGATTAGCCACTTTTTGCACAAAGTCAGATAATTGGAACACGTCTTCTAGTTGTTTTTTTAACGTGTTAATTTCAGAGCTGTGATCACTCGCTGATAATAGTGCAGCAAAAGTTTCTTGTGCTTTTATTTCTGATAATGGCACTTTGCGCTTCCTCGATTATACAAATACAGATTAAAATTACAGTTTGTAATGTGCTGTTTTATAACTATTATAGAGTTCATGAATCATATTATCATGTTGGATACTGCATGGAGCAATTAATCAAAATAAATCCGTTATCAAGTGATTTAGCTGTTTACTTGGTAATCGATTTGTTTATAGCGGTATTACTTTTACTTGCTATTAGAGCCTTGTCTGGCTTTTATAGCAAAGTGAGTGTGAGACAAGAGTTAGGTGAGCGTGACAACTTTGCTTTTGGCATTAGTTTGGCTGGCAGAATGTTATCCTTGACTATAGTGCTGTCCGCTGTTGTTGGTAGACATATTGATATGGGCTTTCAAGAAGCGGCTGTGGGTATGCTGTTATTTGGTGGTAGTGGCATAGTATTAGTCAAAATTGGGCGTTTTGCGCATGATAAAATTGTATTAAATCGTTTAGACAAAGACGCAATGATTGCTGATAAAAATGTATCTGTTGCGCTGGTAGATGCCAGTTCAGCGATTGCATGCGCCATAATTGCAAACAGCATTATTACTTGGGTGAAAGGCGCCGATATAGACGCATTTGTTGCGCTTTTTTCTGGAGTTTTCGTGGTCATGGCTGTTTTGTTATTTGCTACAAGAGTCTATGAATACCGTTTTGCAGAAAACAGTCAAAATAGTGGATTTCAGCGCACATTGTGCAATGGGCAAATTGCATTGGCTATTGTGCATAGTGGTAATTTGATTGGTATTGCTATTGCAGTATCGTCAGCGCAAAAATTGCTTATTTATACGCCTAGTGCATATGTGACCAATGCAACTAGTTGGTTAATAGCGGGGTTTGCCCTGGCTGTGTCGTTAATGATTTTAACTAGTTTAACAAAACGCCTTGTGCTGGTTGGCCTTGGCAGGCAAAAAGAAGTGATTCTTCAGCATAATATAGGAGTGGCAAGTATTGAGGCAGCATTGGCAGTGGGTATTGCTCTACTGTTTTCAAATTTATTCTAGAGTAATGCTTTAACCCTATGTTAGAAAGGGACTTTTTCATGTTGAAACGGAATATCAATGGTGCCCTCAATAATTTTTTCCTTCATAGTCTTGTTGTTTTTCTTAACCCACAATTCAGCTTTGAGTGCATCACTTTTGCTACTCAATTTTACTACACACTTTAATAAAAGAGGGCCTTTGCCCCTTAACGCTTTAGCTGATTTTTTGTTATTATTTTTGTGTTCATTTATTCTACGCTCCCAATCTAGCGTAATTCCTGTATATAATTGACGATGTTTTGTCTCTATAATATACAAAAACCAGGGTGTTTCTGCTTTTATGTAGGTCACCTTTTTATTCCAATAGTTTGATTGAATTTTTAGAGAGATGCATGTCGTTAGAATACCCCAAAAAGCAAGGATACATAGTAAATGAACCATATGGTATCCCTGACTTTGCAAGAGTTAAGGTATTAATTGTTGGCGATATAATGCTAGATAAATACTATCAAGGCACAACCGACCGTATTTCACCTGAAGCGCCAGTACCTATTGTTAATGTAAAAAACACAACGGAAAGACCGGGCGGTGCCGCAAACGTTGCTGTTAATGCAGCCATGTTAGGTGCAAGCGTTACCCTATTAGGTTATGTCGGGAAAGATAATGCATCAAAGTCTATTTCTAACGCATTATCCGCATTAAACGTAGATTGTAAATTCATTTCAGTAGATGAGTTATCTACTATCACAAAAATGCGCGTATTAAGTCGGAATCAGCAATTATTACGATTAGACTTTGAGCAATCATTTAGCGAAATTGATAGTGGCTCATTGATTAAGTTATTTGAAGAGTCTATTAAAGGCGCAGATGTGGTGGTTTTTTCAGATTATGCCAAAGGAACATTATCTTGCATTGAATCGTTGATAAAAATAGCCAGAGCAAGTCAAAAGCCAGTCATTATAGATCCGAAAGGAAGTGATTTTGATAAATATGCTGGCGCTACCGTCGTTACCCCAAATTTGTCTGAGTTTAACCTTGTAAATGGTGCGTCGACATCTGAAGCGGAACTACAACAAAAAGCTGAAAGGTTATGTTTGAAAAATAATATTTCAAGTTTGCTACTGACGCGATCAGAACAGGGTATGAGCTTATATACACTCAAAGAGTCTACATCTGGTAATAATGATATGTCGTCAGCTGTTAAAGCTCTGCACTTGCCTGCTAAAGCAAGAGAGGTATTTGATGTGACAGGGGCAGGTGATACTGTTGTTTCAACATTGGCTTGTTCATTAGCTGCAGGGCTTGATATTGAGCATGCTAGCCAATTAGCTAATTATGCTGCCGGTGAAGTTGTTGGTAAAATAGGTACATCAAGTGTAACTAGTACCGAGTTAGCCCTTGCATTAAGTAAAAACCAAGAGCTAAACAAAGGCATACTGAATCAAGAACAATTGTTGCAAGCGGTAAAACAAGCGCAGTCAATGGGCGAAACAGTAGTCATGACAAACGGATGCTTTGATATTTTGCATAGTGGCCATGTTAGTTATTTGAAACAAGCAAGCAAACTTGGAGATAAACTAATAGTTGCAGTGAACTCTGACAATACGGTTGAAAAATTAAAAGGGTTGGGCCGTCCAATCAATAGTGTGGTAAGAAGAATGGCCGTACTTGCAGGGTTATCTTCAGTTGATTGGGTGGTTGAGTTTACCGAAGATACTCCGGAAAGGTTAATAAGTGAACTTTTGCCTAACGTTTTGGTGAAAGGGGGCGATTATACTATAGAGCAAATAGCGGGTGGTAAACAAGTAGCAGAAAATGGTGGACAAGTTTTAGCTTTAGATTTTGAAGAAGGCGTGTCAACATCTGCAATTATCTCGCAAATTGTTGATCCACAGATCAAACAATAATTTTATATGCTTATATCTTAGCCGTTCAAATTATTGTTATAACAAGGTGTTTTCAAGAAAGGTACAGCTGATTTCTATCAGTATGAATGTGTAGTAATGATAATTGTTTGATTATAGATTTATTACAATTTAAACATATCCTTTTGAACAAAAGTTCGCTAGTGTTAACGATTACGGATAGCACTATTATAATTTACGGAAGTGAGAAAAATGTACGAAAGTTATTATGGTTTAAATTCTAAACCTTTTCAGTTAACCCCTGACCCTGCTTTTTTTTTCGCGAGTAAATTACATAAACGAGCTATGTCATATTTGCAATATGGCTTATCACAAGCCGAGGGTTTTATTGTTATTACCGGCGATATAGGTACCGGCAAAACGACTATTGCAAATAGCCTATTGAATGATATTGAAGAAGACATTCACGCTGCACAAATAGTCACCCCAAAATTATCACCCGATGAAATTGTGAAAATGGTAACGGCTAAGTTTGGTATTGATACAACTGGCAAAACCAAAACCGATTTATTAGAAAGTTTACAATCTTATTTGGAAGATTTAGCTAAAACTGGCAAGCGAGCGCTTTTGTTGGTTGATGAAGCTCAGAACCTTCCGCTTGAGACTATCGAAGAATTAAGAATGTTGTCTAACTTCCAGCAATCGGGCAAACCGCTTTTGCAAAGCTTTTTGTTAGGGCAAGCAGAATTACAACCTATTCTTCGTGCGCCCAATATGGAGCAGTTTAGACAAAGAATTGTCGCTTCATGCCATCTTGCACCACTCAATTTAGAAGAATGTTGTAAATATATCGATTACAGAATGCAGCATGCAGGTTGGGATAGAGGCGAGTTGTTTGATGAGGATGCATTTGGCGCAATTCACAAATTTACAAAAGGTGTACCCAGAAAAATAAATACCCTGATGGATAGGATTTTATTATTCGGTTTCCTTGAAGAAGTTGAAAAGTTCACTAAGGATCATGTTGAGCAAGTAATTGTTGAGGTGCAAGCAGAGATGTTTGTGCCTGAGAGCAACCAATTGCCTGAGCCTGAAGAAGTAATGGTAGCACCTGTATCTGTTTCTAAGCCTGAGGTAGCTCAAGAGCCAGTTGTGAATACAAGCCAGCAGAACAACGTCGAGGTAACTGATCCAAAGCCATCATCAGCTCCTCAGAAGCACTTAACGCCTAATGGTAATGAAATACAAGATGTAGATTATTATAAAGACATGCTAGGTGAATTAGTTGATGCACTTGATGATGCAATTAAACATAAAGTCAAGCTCACGCAATATATTGATAAATTGCTTAAGAAGAAGTACCAAAGTTATGTCCGTTTGAAAGAGGACGGAGAGGAGTAAAAGCGCTTGCGCAGATGCATTTACTCGTTGATGTTTATGTCACTTTAAAATAACCTTTAAATGTCAATTACTTGGTATGTACCATACAACTATCTAAAGCGCCCGTTTGCTAGCTGATAGCTTATTCTAAAAGTTATTCTGCGGTCTGTTAATGGGCCGTTTAGGCCTCTAAATTCATTATCAAAGATATCAATTTCACCATTCCTGTTTAGGTAACTAAACATTAACGATGTAGTGAATTTCCTTGATAGTTTCCTTGCTAGTTCAATACTATATTCATTTGATATTTGCGTCCCTAAATCGCCCGCTCGATCTTGTTCAACTTTACTAAATGTATGACCAAACTCTAAAACAGACTTTTTACTGATATCGAACGCTAAACTTGTTCGCAAGGAATAGTTATCTATTAGTCTTTCAACTTCTAATTCTTCCGTTTGTGATCGTTGCCCAATAATAGAAAAAACAGTTCTTCGACGGGTAACAGCGGTTTGTGCGGTTAAACTTTTACGAATAACTATTCTATCGTTTATATCAACACCCTGTACATTAATGGGGACGATAAATTGCTCGTCACCAAGTTCGGGTTCTAGACTATCAGATAGAGTACACTCAGATAAATCGACAACGCCTTCCTCGCAAAGCAGCAAACCAGGTTCTGTTACACTTATTAATTGGGATTGAGAATTAACCGTTTCATTATATCTAATACTTGAACGCCAATTTCTTAAGTTATGATTGAATCGAAAGCTAGCTGCATCACCGTAAAAACGTCGGGTATATTCACCTTGTACATTTGTTCGATTCGTAAGAGCCCATGCAAACTGTAAACTGACGAAATCATTTTCTTCATCTTCTAAGCCAGATCTAGCCTCAGTTTTAGAGCGGTTATAGGCTATTTCTACAAATCTTTCTTGGCCTAATTGATAAATAAGGCCAAGGCCAGCAGAGTAAAATTCATTTAGCCCATCTATTTCACTGTCCGTTTCTGTTTTTATTTCATTATTTTCATAAAAACCATTAATGGCTAGCGCTATATTTTTATAAAGATTAATGTCGACAGAAGCATTTAAACTTTGGCTAATAAAATCCTGTCTAGATTGTCGTTTTAATTCTGTAGCAGAGCCGGTTAAATTAACTCGAACACCAGTAACGTCTGTTCCAGATGTTAAGGTAAAGCTAGTGCCAAAAGACTCATTATCAAAAAAACTGTTAACCGGTGTGGTATCTTCGATATCTCTTTCGAATTCGCTTTTACTGTAGCGACTTTGTAGAGTAAGCCCAAAATAATCACCGCGGGGAAGGTTTAAATTTGCACTTATTGCACTTGCATTGAGTTTGCCAAGGTTATCAGAATTAAGCAGAAAATCGTCAACATCAAAACTCTCTATACGATCGCTTAAATAACGTTGTGAACCATTGGCATTTAAGCTAAAGAGTGTGTCAACAATTTGATATCGTCCAGAATAATTATATTCTGCATAATTTTGAGAAACGGATTCGTCGTTAAGATCTCGTCTAATATGATTGTTAGAAGCTCGACCTTGTAAAGATAATTTGGGACCAGCATAATTAACGAATAAATAAGGTACAATAACCTGATTGTTTACGTCAAATTGGGCGTCGTCCTCTTCTGTCGTCACCTCTTGCTTTACTAAATCAGTGTCTACCCCAACGCTATAAGTGACTTGTCCTGCATTCACTTCTGACGATAGAAATATATGCAATGATATTAACGCTAAAATGCCGCTCCTATCTATTTTCTTCATATTCCCTTCCAACACATTAGACTAATTTAAGCTTAGGTGACTATTATCAACTAATATTCGTTTCCGTAATAGTGATAGCCATAATAGCCATACTTCTCTGCGGGTTGTTTTGATTTATTTAATACAAAACCAATCGCCATTTCTGGGTTCAATCGCTCTACTGCGGTTTGAATATCATTCATTCTAGAGCGCCCTTCTTCGGCCACAATAACAGCTTGGCCAGCCAAGTTTGCTAGTATTGCTGACTCATTGATACCGATTAGAGGGGGAGTATCTATTATTACTACACGGTCTGGATATCGATTAGAAAACTCTTCAACTGTTTCACGCATCATTGTTGAAGCTAACAACTCAGTAGAAAGATGGTGAGTTTGCCCTGCTGGAATAATCTTTAACTTAGGCACATTAGTGTGATAAATCACATCCCCTAAGTCTTTCACATCCCCTAACAAATATTCCATCAGTCCAGTATCTTCGTCTAAATCTAATGTTCTCAGAACGTTAGGCTTGAGTACATCCGCATCAACTAATAATACAGTTTTATCTTGTTCAGCAGCGATGCTAATAGCTAAGTTAGTAGCAGTAAATGTTTTACCTTCTGATGGCCTAGCACTACTAACCATAATAATATTACTGTTAGTGATTGTTGAAGCTAGAGGCCCAAACGCATTTTGAAGCAATTTTCGCTTAATCTCGCGATATTCTTCATTAATCAAATTTCGTGCACTCTCCAAACTAACAAAACCAAGACGCTCCAAACGCTCCAAGTCTATAGTAAGCGTTTTGTCTTTCTTTCCCATCGGTTTAGATTCTTTTACCGCAGGCTGGTTAGTGGCAGGAACAGCCTTTGCGTTTGGCTTAGATGCAATATTGGCTTCAGCTTGTTCGCTTAACACTTCATTTGGCGCGGTTGTATTCTCTATTTTTTGTTGGGCTTCAGCACTCGTTTTTTCAGCTTTGGTTTTATTAGACACGTCTTGAGCGCGTTCAAGAGATGTTCTAGGTGTGTTTTCGCTCTTCTGTTTTTCTGCCAAC
>DDIL01000158.1 GCA_002338515.1 Glaciecola sp. UBA1851
AGCTATAGGCCGAACCGCCTTCCCATAATGCTAATAGTTCATCATCCCAAACCTGCAATGCTGTATTTGCTGTATTTCCCGTATCATTGTTTCTAACTGGCCGGCCATTTTCAATAACAGTTCCCGCACCTGTATATAAAAATTGTTGTGCTTTTTCTTCCTCAATATATTTGCGTGTGTGCACAAATTGCGCTGAGTGTTGAATGCCATTATTGTCTATTTTGAATTTTTGAATCATGCCATCACCGTCAAACCAATGATGGTACCTTACACCAGCCCGTTCCATTTTTGCGGGCCCATTTCTAAAATAATTACCCGTTAATTCAGCTGGAATAGTACCGGATATGTCCATGTCTAAATTAGCTAAACTATCCTGCACCACTGACTCCCAACCTTGCGAATAATCTAAATTATCGTAGGCGTTTGCTGCACTGCCAAATACCGCTAGTGAAGATGCTTTGGTTGCGACGGTCAAAGTAGCCGCACTTGCTAATGTATTTTTTATAAAGTCACGACGTTGCATGGAATTATCCTCTACAGTTAAATTAACTATTTGCTATGTGTAGACAACATTTGATTGACTATCTGACTATGATTGAAATTGATGTATCTTTAACAATGTTAAATACAGCCTCTTCAAACTCAGGCTCGCCAAAACGCCCTACATTGTTACTAAAGCCGTATCCTTCTTGTGGAATACCGAGCATGTTCATATCAAGCTTTCTATTACCATTCGTATCGTGAAATAACTTAATTGCATAGTTACCTTCTGGTAAGTTCTCAAAACTATAAGCTGCTTGCTCTGAGCTAACTGGGATGCTGACAAATCTAGTTGGTTGGCCGTTATTCGAATATGCCTGTGCGGAATCATAAAGCACCACCATTAGTTCACCTTTATGTTCTGCAATATTTGTAAATTCAACTTTTAGGCTAGCTGCATTCGTTACTGTTGACGCAACAACCAAAGTTAGGGTCGCTATAACTGTATTAATAATGTTTTTCATTTTTTTATCCTTTAAGTAATTGACGAGTTAAGAATATGTTTTTTCTGAATTGAAAACATGTGCTAAAGGTTTGAATATTTTTTGTGACTTTTGGCCTATACAAATAGAAGTTCGGAATAGCTAATACTTAAATATTTAGTTAGAAAATGAGATAGCTAGTTTGTACAAAATTACCCATACCATTATTCTCGACATTCCTTCATAATTGCGCCACAAACAAATTTCTATTAAAAAATGAATAACAAACAGAGAATGTCATGATTAGAATTGGACATGGTTATGATGTGCACAAATTTGGAGGAAAAGGACCCATTGTATTATGTGGTGAATCCATTCCTTATGACAAAGGTTTAATTGCACATTCCGATGGAGACGTAGCTATTCATGCGTTATGCGATGCGCTGCTGGGTGCATTAGCAATGGGTGATATTGGCAAACACTTCCCTGATACTAGTACGCAATTTGAAAATATAGATTCGATGATATTACTTGAGAAGGTATATAACTTAGTAACTGAAAACGGCTATCAACTTAACAATGCAGATTTAACCATTGCGGCTCAAGCGCCAAAACTCGCCCCTCATATTGTTAATATGCAAACCAACATCAGTATCAAGCTAGGTGTGAATATCAATCAAATTAGCGTGAAAGCAACCACCACTGAAGGACTGGGTTTTGTTGGCAGAAAGGAAGGAATAGAGGCACATGCCGTTGTGATTGTTCAACCTTTGCAAGGACTATAATGATAGAATTGACGCAAAGCCAGTGGTTATACCTTAACGGTCCACCTCTAATAAACGGACAAATAAAAGTTCAGTTAGAAGACTTTAAGGTAGATGAACAGCTAAGTTTTGAACCGAGCGGACAGGGTGAGCACACCTTGCTAAAAATACAAAAAACAGGTCTAAATACGGCTTATGTTGGAGAAAAACTTGCGGCCCATGCAAATCTTCCTTTGAAGGCTATCAGTTATGCTGGTCGAAAAGACAAGTATGCTAAAACCACTCAATGGTTTGGCGTTTATTATGGCCATAAAGCAAACCAACCAAAAGCAGACTGGTCGTCATTCACACTAGAAGGCACCGAAATAGTTGAGCAAGTCCAAAATGATAAGAAACTTAAAGTAGGCGCTATTTCTCAAAATTTGTTTGAAATTATCATTCGTTGCAATGAATCAATATCAACTGAACAAGAAACCCTGATAAAAGAACGCGTTGAAAAAATTAAACTCAATGGTGTACCTAACTATTATGGTAATCAGCGGTTTGGAGAGCTTATTAAACCAGATGGCACGAAACATGTAGGTGGTAACCTGGCCATGGCCGAAAGATTGCTGAACGGAGAAGAAATTCGCAATCGTAATAAACGTTCCATGGCAATTTCAGCCCTAAGAAGCTGGTTGTTTAACCAACTAATAAGTGACCGATTACAAAAGTATGGCTCAAAACAATGGCTGAGAGGCGATGCGATTGAATTATCTGGCAGCAATAGCTTTTTTATTTTTGACGATGATAATGAACGGTCGAAATTAGAAAAAAGATTGGCTAGTCAAGACGTCATGCTAACTGCACCGCTTTGGGGTAAGGGTGACTTGCAAAGCCAAGCAGATGCACGAAAATTTGAAGAGAGTCAGGTCAAAAACTATGAAGAAGTTTGCCAAACTTTAGAAAGGTTAGATATATCTCAACAGAGGCGATCATTATTACTTCACCCTCAACACTTTGGTTATAAAGTCATAGATAATAATATAATATTAAATTTCGGCCTACCATCAGGTTGTTTTGCTACCAGTGTTATTCGAGAATTAGTTAACACATAAATAATTAATAACAAGGAAATGAAAAACATCAATGCGCATTTTACTTAGCAATGACGATGGAGTCTTAGCCGAAGGGCTTGAAGTCATGCACCAATATTTAAGCGAACATCATGAAGTAACGGTTATCGCGCCAGATAGAAATTGTAGCGGAATGAGCAGCGCTCTTTCATTGCAAAGCCCGTTAAGGCTTCAAAAAACATCTAATGGTTTTTATTCTGTCAATGGCACACCATCTGATTGCGTGCAGTTAGGAGTAAATAGCGGTCAATTTGAAGAACCAGAGTTGGTTGTATCTGGTATTAATCATGGCCCTAATTTAGGTGATGATGTGATTTACTCAGGTACCGTTGCGGCAGCATTAGAGGGTAGACATTTAGGGCATCCCGCTATTGCTGTTTCACTATGTTCAAACAAACATAGTGAAAACACAGAGTATTTTGAAACGGCAGCTAAGTTAACGTGCAATATCGTTAAACATTTAAAAGAGCATCCATTGGGTATGAATGAAATACTGAATATAAATGTTCCTAATTTACCAATAGAAAAAATAAAAGGTATGGTAGCAACAAGATGCGGAAAACGACATCGAGCTGAAACCATGATCAAATCATCTGATCCGTTTGGCAAATCAATATTTTGGTATGGCAAGTTAGGTAAAGAGCAAGATGCCGGCGAAGGAACTGATTTCGATGCGATATCCAAACAGACATGTTCTATTACGCCACTATCTACCGATATGACTGTACATAACCGATTAGCATCGACTAAAAACTGGCTGGAAAACAATAATGATAAATAGGAAAAGCCAAGCGTTAGCGTCTGTCTTAAATAATGAAGGCATAACTAACGAAAAAGTACTGCATACCATCGCTAGTATTCCACGGCAACTCTTTTTGCCTGCGGCTTTAGCTCACAAAGCTTATGAGAATACAGCGCTCCCTATAGGACAAGGGCAAACTATTTCACAACCCTACACAGTGGCAAAAATGACAGAGTTACTGTTAGACAAAGTAGATTCAAACGCTTCAGTATTAGAAATTGGGACAGGGTCTGGCTACCAAACAGCAGTACTTGCAAACATTTTTTCTAAAGTTTTTAGTGTTGAAAGAATTAAATCACTGCAGTTTCAAGCGAAGCGTCGATTAAATCAGTTAGATCTTCATAATGTTAAAATGAAACATGGTGATGGTTGGCAAGGCTGGTCGAGTAAAGCGCCCTTTGATGCCATTATAGTTACTGCAGCAGCAAGCGAAGTGCCGAATGCTCTGTTAGAGCAATTGAATATTAATGGCCGCCTAGTAATTCCCGTTGGTAGCCGTTCACAAGAATTGAAATGTATAGATAAACATGACAACGACGATTTTCTTAACAATACGGTAGAAAGTGTAAATTTTGTTCCATTAGTTGCTGGAGAAGTAATATGAAACTTTTTACGTCCCTGTATGACGCATGCTTAAAGTGGTCAAAACATCCTCATGCAGAACGATATTTAGCAGGTTTGAGCTGTGCTGAAAGCACTTTCTTTCCAATACCTCCTGATGTCATGCTTGCACCTATGGTGTTAGGGCAATTGGATAAAGCATGGCGGTTTGCTTGGATCACAACAATTGCCTCAGTCGTTGGCGGAATTCTTGGTTATATTTTAGGTTTTTATGCATTCGAATCTTTTATTGAACCCTTAATTACGCAATGGGGATATGGAGAAAAACTAGCGACTGCTGAACGATGGTTTTCAGAATACGGCGTTTGGGTAGTATTTATTGCTGGCTTTTCTCCCATTCCGTACAAAATTTTTACTATCAGTGCGGGGGCATTATCAATGGCATTCTTTCCTTTTGTTATCGCCTCCGCTATTGGCAGAGGCGCACGCTTCTTTCTAGTTGCGGCGTTTATGAAGTATGGCGGCCCCCCCATGGAAGCCAAGTTAAAAAGCTATATTGAATTTATAGGCTGGGGTGTAGTGATAGCCGGTTTAATAGCCTATTTAATAATGAGGTGACGATAACAGTGGGCATTAAATTGAAAGTTTGCTTATTTGCTTTGAGCTTTATCTTGTTGAGCGCTTGCAACAGTAGATTTGAACCCGCACCAGTAGAGACGTTATCCACAAAGTTAGCATCCAAGCAAAACCTTACTGAAATTACCTCTGATGAATATAAGGTAGAACCTGGCGATACGCTCTTTGCCATTGCTTTTTATAGCGGAAATGATTATCGAGAAATAGCAAAACTTAATAACATAAACGCACCATACAATATAAATGTTGGCCAAACAATACTTTTGACTAAAAAAGATGCAAACAATAATAGTAGTCAAAACATTGATCTAGGGCAAGTTGAGCAAAAAATAGACAATACTACTATTGACCCAACCAATAAGCAGGCGTATGGTGAGCATAAGTCAAAAATTCATCGAAAAAATCAAACCAATGAATCCAAAAGCTCGATAAAACCTTATAAAAGGTTGAGTTGGGATTGGCCTGCAAAAGGAAGAGGTACAATTGCTACCGTAGGTAGTGATGGTACAACCAGAGGTTTAGATATTAAGGGTACTTTAGGTACTTCTATAAAAGCAGCTGCTGATGGCAAGGTAGTTTATGCTGGTAACGCTCTTAAAGGGTATGGAAACCTAATTATTGTTAAACATGATAATAATTATTTAAGCGCATATGCACACAATCAAACGTTATTAGTTGGTGAGCAAACTTATGTTAAACAGGGACAGCGAATTGCAACAATGGGCAGTACTGGCGCGAGCGAGATCATGTTGCACTTTGAAATACGCAAAAAGGGCAAATCTGTCGATCCGTTTATCTATTTACCCGAACGATGAATATTCTTCACCAATATTCTCCAATAGCCTGTTAAGGCAAGGATGTTATCATGGTCAGTAACCGCTCTGACTCAAAAACAAACGACGATAGTTCAGATGTTTACGAAGTAGATACTATCGACAATGAATTCGACGATGAAATAGAAAAAGAAATCGCCCTCAGTGATGTCAATTCAGACGAAGACGACTTTAATAAAGCGACAAAAGAACAACCTGCCGCTAAACAACTTGACGCTACTCAAATTTACTTAAATGAAATTGGCTTCTCTCCTCTTTTGACCGCACAAGAAGAAGTGAAATTTGCGCGAGAGTCTATAGCCGGAGTAAAAGCTAGTCGTGAACGCATGATAGTAAGTAATTTACGATTAGTAGTAAAAATAGCACGTCGTTATAATAACAGGGGTTTAGCTCTTCTTGATTTAATTGAAGAAGGAAATTTAGGGCTTATTCGTGCGGTTGAGAAGTTTGACCCAGAACGTGGTTTTAGATTTTCTACATACGCGACATGGTGGATAAGACAAACTATTGAGCGTGCGCTCATGAACCAGACTCGTACAATACGGTTACCAATCCATATCGTTAAAGAGTTAAATTTATATCTGCGAACAGCACGAAAGCTTTCTCAAGAATTAGACCATGAACCAACCGCTGAAGACATTGCAGAAGCGACAGGCGAACCGGTTAATAGTGTAAGACGAATGCTGAAGCTTAATGAGCGGATTAGCTCTGTGGATTCTCCTGTTGCTGGTGATAGTGCAAAAGCGATGCTTGAGATGCTTGCAGACGAAACGAATACAACGCCTGAGACCCAGTTTGAAACGGCAACAATGAAGTCTGATATTGTGCAGTGGCTAGAAGTATTAAATCCCAAACAACGAGAAGTATTAGCACGTCGCTTTGGTTTACTTGGTTACGAACCTGCAACTTTAGAAGATGTTGGTGTAGAAATTGGATTAACTAGAGAGCGTGTTCGCCAGATACAAGTTGAAGCATTAAAAAGATTGAAAGAAATATTGAAACATGAAGGTCTTAGTTTAGAGTCGATATTTTCTCAATTTTAAACTTTCAGTTACAGTAATTGAAAAGTTAAATTTCGATTTAACAAAATATTAAAACTTGTAGTTTTATGCTGTATGTAAGTTAAGAGTATTTAAGTTAAAAAATGAAAAAGCCGACTGTTATGTCGGCTTTTTGTATATTGAATGACGATATAACAAAGCGACATGGTTTCTCATCGATACAAGTTATGTAATCGCCAAATCGATTCATGGCAAATAATAAAGCGGTAATTATAAATGAACGGTAAAACTATCTTACGTCTCGTATTATCTGGGGTAATAGCTTTCATCAGTTATGCGGCATGGGCATATTATGCAAATAGCTTAGTCACTGATGATAAACAAATCTTAGTAAAAGCCGCTTTGGTACAAGGGATTTACAGCGGCAGTATCACGCTATTTTTTACATTCCTGTTAGAAATATTTTATAAGAAGTTTGGGGCCAAATCTTACTGTTTGGCATTAATTGTGCCTACAATCAATGCAACACCGACTAAAAATAAACCTTGCCCAACAAAAGAAGCATTTAAAAATAGCTTGGCTTTATCCGAGAGAAAATGCGGTGGTACTTGTTTGCCAGGTAGCTTAATCTCACCGTTGCCCGCTTTATTTATACAATCAATACTAGTAATTGCCGTTAATATCGCTTTCAACACACCAAACCTTTTCCTCACAGTGCTTCCATCTATTGTTTTTAGTGCTATTTATGGCTATATCTATTCGTTCTCACTTGCAAAAAAAACATGACCGCATATCGTTATAGAGTGATTTTAGATAAGGTTATAAACTGATAGTTATATGGATTTTTTTCATCGCTATTGAACGACTCTCTCGAAATTTCCTTCCATTTAGCCGATTTTGAATAATCTGGAAACTGGGTGTCTCCATCTACTTCTAAATCAATGAAAGTAAGAAATAATGTAGTAGCAAGTGGAAGCATAGTTTCATAAATTTTACCGCCTCCAATTATCATCACTTCATCTGATTCTACACTTGCGATGCGCAAGGCTTGATCACAACTATTGGCGACTAAAGCATCATTTAGCGTATATGCCTCATTTGCGGTGATAACAATATTTTTACGGCCTGGTAAGGCTTTACCAATAGACTCATATGTTTTTCTGCCCATAATAATAGGCTTACCTATGGTTACTGCTTTAAAATGCTTTAAATCGGCAGGTAGGTGCCATGGCATTTTATTATCTTTACCAATTACTCGGTTATTTGCCATAGCGGCAATCATACTAATTTTCATTATTTTACCTAGGTTTAAGGGGTAAGAGAGTTTCATGCATTAACACAAATAATTACTAATTCACGTCTAACTATTATGTATCAAAAGATGTGAATGAAGAACGTAAGTTTAAACTACCCCTAAAGTATTTACATTAGCAAACAAAACATTTTAAGTGAATTCAGAACTTACCCTTAGTCAATGCTAACATTCTATATGTCGCAGGGTGATCTGTTCTATAAACCTTAATATATTGTCTTTAATCCCTGTCATTTTAGTGTAGCTGCTTTATCTTCAAAGTTATTAGGTTGTTTCTACATTTTTGAATATAAGCGTAAACTTTGCGCCGCCAAGCACCGAAGAAGATATTTCACATTTTCCTTCATGCCACTGCATGACTCTATTTACAATAGCCAGCCCTAAGCCACTACTTTTAGCATGTGCTGGTTTTGAATCGGCTTGAGTGTAGTGAACTGTATAGAAAGGATCGAAAATTTTAGGGTAGTGAAGCGGTTCGAGCCCTACCCCATCATCTTCAACATGCACTAAAATATCCTTCGCATCAGATTCAATATTAATGCGAATAACTTTTTTTGCATGCTTGATTGCATTGCTTAATAGATTATCTATCGCTCTGGAAATTAAATGGCCATCCGCTATTAGATCTGGTGCGTCGCCTGTAATACTAATTTGTTTGTCCGTATTTTTTTGAAATACTTCAATTCTTAAGGCGCATAGTTCTTGTAACGGAATGCATTCCATATGTAATTCAGGAGACTGTATATTGAGCTTAGTGTAATCGAGCATCTCTTGAACAAGGTGATCAATATCATCAATATCCTGATGTATAGCACTGAGTTTTTCATCTGATAACTGTTTAGTATCAGCAAGTGCAAACTTCAGCCTAGCAAGAGGCGTCTTAAATTCATGGGTAATGGCACTGGTTAGTTCTCGTTGAGTTTTTACTAATGTGGAAACGTTGAACCTTAATTCTTTTAGCGCTTCAGCTACTCCGCGAACAGGGGAACTTTGACTAAAACTAGGGATTTCGAAACTGCCGTCGTTGTTAAGTTGCTTGGTGGCATCAATTAACCGAGTTAAATCTCGCCATAAAGGATAAATCCATATGGCGACTAATGCCGCTAACAACACAAAAAATAGGCTGCTATATAACCACCAGCTTGAAGGGGACACAGCTTGGTCGGTAAAATCAATAGTTAAGAGGTTATTTTCAGGCAAAGGGACAATGAGTTGCCACTGTTCCTGATTAAAGTTAGTTATAATTTCCATATTCTGCAGTTGAGAGGAAACCTGAGCGCTAGTAGCTAAGCTTTCAGTCGTCATCTGTGTGTAATCAAGGCCAGCATTTGCTAATAGTAGTTTTAACTCTTCTGGAGATGTTTGGTATGCAGTGATTAAATTGAGCCAACCTTGTTGAGCATCAGTAAAGCTTGATTTTTGTGAAAGAACTAACGTATCCAATGCGGCTGTTAATAAAACTAAACTCAATACAATAAAAAAGTAAAGGCTAAAGAACAGTCTCTTCACCGCTACTTATCCCACGCATCAGCGACAAAGAAAAAGCCTTTACCCCAAATTGTTTTTATTCGATATGGCTTTTGCGCATTATCATTCAACTTTTTCCGTATTCTAGAAATTCTCACATCTGCACTTCTATCTAACCCGTCGTATTCTCGACCAATCAAACTAGTGTAGATTATATCTCTATGCACCACTTTACCTGCGTTTTCAGCTAGCATCCAAAGTAAGTCAAACTCATGACTAGTAAACTCAATTTTTTCTTCATTTAACACAACACTTCTAGAAGGCTGATCAATAACAAGCCCTCCAAAACTCAAAGTTTGAGTTTGAGCCTTGTTTGACTCTCTGTCGTGTCGACGCAATAGTGCTTGTAAGCGAGCTAGGAGTACTCTTGGTTGTACAGGTTTGATAACGTAATCATCTGCACCTATTTCTAGACCGAGTATTTGATCAATAGCATCATTTTTAGCTGTCATAAACAAAATAGGATTACTGTAAAACTGCCGTATTTTCTTACAAAGTTCAAATCCACTCTCACCCGGTAACATTATATCCAATATCACAACATCTACTGTTTTTTGCTGTAATGTTGGCACCAGTTTCATTCCGCTATCTAACGCAATAACGTTAAAATCGTTCTCTGATAGAAAATCTGCTACTAATTCTCGTAATCGTTTATCATCTTCAACCAATACAAGAGTATGTTGTATTGTCATTAAAAAATACTCCAAGGAAGTTTTACTCGTCGGCGTTTTCTTTGAGCTTGAAGCACCGTCAAGTCAACGTTTGCGCGAGCAATTATCCCTCCCTGTTCACCAACTAATGTAAACACAAGTGGTTTATCAATTTTACGTTTAATAATAATCGGGCTACCTGAGGGAAGAAAACACCCTATTTTTACGTCATCTTCGAAAACGCAATACTCTTCGATTAAATCGATATTTAAGGTAAAGATTACATCTGTTTCGCAATACTCTCTTGCATCAGTCACTAAACATTGATTAGGTTCAACAGTCCAAATAGAAGCCTGAGCAAAAGTTGCGTTAATAATTAATAGGAAGGTAATTATAAATTTATTCATTCTTACCTCCTAAAACCGGTAAACAAAGCCACTAAATACACTAGTGACTTGCTTATCTTTAACTAAAGGACTGTTGTACATACCACTGTGCAACTGCGTAATTTCAAATCTTAATAATATTTGCCATGAATCACTAAACTGATAGCTCGCACTAGTATTAAATGAATACTGCCAACCTCCTTTAGCTTGAAATGTATCTTTTGACTTTGTATCTGCTATAGAAATACCGTAATAGTAATTGGTTAAAGCAGTACTTTTATAAACAGCACCGAGAGAACTCGTAAATTGCCATTCATTCAAACGCCACGGAAAAGCAACATTTACCCCACCATTTGTGCCTTTATATACACCAGATACATCTGTATTTATGAATGCGCTTAAACGGTAAGACGGTTGATAATATTGCCACCTTACACCTGCATCAATTGCCCAATCACGCTTACTAACATCGTCGACCGAAATTTCTTTTTGTACGGGTTTTGTCGGTTCGTTTGGCACACCTGGTATTGTTGGGAAAGTAGGTGTGGATGGACCATCAAGTGGAGAGGAAGTAAATGTTAATAATACGTTGTCTGGGTGCCAAAAACTGAAATACGCTCTTTCTGTATTAGGTTTAACAAACACTTCAACACTTTGATTGTTTGAAGGAAGCAATTGATAACCTATTTCAAAGTTATCAAAATAAAAAGACTCGCCATAATATGCAATATCTGGCAATACAATTAATGGCAAAACATCGCCATCTACGAGTGGGTTTGAACGGGCGCCTATTCCAATGGCAACACCTAATTCCCATTCACCCACGTTAATACAATCGGTTTCGCCACAATCACTCGAATTGCTAGCATAAGCACTTAAATGGTGGCACATTAATATGTATATTAATGCAGCATAACAACTAGCTTTCATAAAATGTTTTTCCTAATTAATAATTAAGATTATCAGATGGGTACATGTCAAGCATTAAGTAGTTACATTTTTTCACAAATTAAATCATCTTTTAGCGTTTTTGTGTGATGAAATTAGGTAATCTTGACTATCAAAAAGATTTACGGAGCGCAACGTGACCCACTCAACATTAACTAATAAATTGCTAAACACAATAAAAGCTAACTTATTGATATTCAGTGCCATCATATTGGTAAGTGCATGCTCAGGCTCAAGTGAGACAGACAATCCTGATCCAATTTCACCTCCTGACCCTATCGTGCCACCAACTGTTAATCCATCACAAGCGTTTGTAGGCAAACTAACCAATAATGAAGTTGATAAAACGTCACAGTATATTCGTAATGGATTGTATGGCATGAGTGTTTCTATTAGCAGTGAACAATTAGCTGCAGATTCTCCAAGTGCGCCTTCTCCGAGCAGTGGTAGTTTTGATCAAGGTAGTTATTCAACAACTAATACACAAGAAGTAGGCGTTGATGAGGCAGACAGAATAGAATTTGATGGAAAGCAAATGTATGTGGCCGACTTTCCAATTTGGTTTAATCGAGACGGAACTGAATCAAAAGTTAGATTATTAGAAAAACAATCAGATGGCTCATTAGTGCAACAGACAGAATTAGTAATAGATGATACGCAAGCAAAAATAGGTGGCATGTATTTATACAAAAATAGCGATGAGGCGCGTTTAGCTGTTTTAAGTTTAACTTCGCAACTTGTAACCGTTAATGCATTACCTGCAATTGATGAAATTTTCACACCTGAGCCATTAGATGAAAGTTTTGCAATCAACATATATGACACAACAAATATTAATAATGTTGAGAATGTTGCAGAAGTAAAAATAGATGGATATTTGGTTGATAGTAGACGCATAGAGAATATGCTTTATGTAATCAGTACGTTTGTTCCTAAAGTCCCCGATATAGTATTCAACGCATCTGACGAACAAACACAACTTGATAACTATACAAAAATTTTAGCATTGTCAGATGATGAACTATTACCCAATATAAGCATTAATGGACAAATACAAGAAGTAACAGATGTTGAAACGTGCTTTATTCCAGAAGATGCATCTGATAATGATGGCTACGCTCAAACTATTCATATAACTGGTATTGATTTAGATAATCCTAATAATATACAAACTATGTGCATGTCAGCAGTAGTGGAGTTTATATACGCTTCACAAAATTCGATATACCTTTCTGGCAGAGCGAATGATTCTACCTATATGCATAAAGTGTCTTTGGGCGACTCAGTTAACTATGAAGCATCTGGCGTGATCCCCGGTGTAGTCGGATGGAATGCTCAGCCGCAGCTCAGGTTTAGTGAGTGGGAAGAGACACTAAGAGTTGTAACTACCGACTATCAAAGTAACTTTGATGATCCTGACCATAATTTGTTTATGTTGCAGCAGCAAGGCAATAACTTAGCAGTAATAGGGCAACTTCCGAATGAACAACAGCCGCAAACACTGGGTAAACCAGGAGAAGATTTGTATGCAGTGCGATATGTGGGTGATAGGGGTTATTTAGTCACCTTTGAAAGGATTGATCCACTATATGTAATCGACTTAGCTGAACCAACTCAGCCAAGTATAATCGGTGAATTAGAAATCCCAGGCTTCTCAAGTTATTTACAGCCGTTTGACAACGGTTTATTACTGGGAGTTGGACAAGAAGTGAGCTTAACAGCGCTGCCGGAAACAGGCGAAGAATTGAGTCTCGAAATTCGAATTCCTGAAATGAAAATTAGCTTATTCGATGTACGAGACCCGCAAAATCCTATTGAAGTCTCTTCTATTAAAAGAGAGCGTGCCTACACACCAGTTGAATTTGATTATCGTGCATTATCAGTATTATCAACTGAAGGCCTTACACGTTTTGCTATGCCGACTGAGACTTGGTCGTTAGATGCTCTACAATTAGAAGACAGATATAGAAACAGTTTGCTGGTATTTGATGTAGATAGTTCGCAAAGCACACCTAGCATGACAGAATTATTTGAAATAGCGCCTGAACAAAACCAGTCGTTTTACATTTATTCTGGCGAAGATAGAAGCATTATCACTGATGAAGGAATTTATTATTTAAGAGGAAATGGGATTTTTTATCAAGCATATGATAGTGAGGAATTAGCAGGCCCGTATTAGTAGTAGCTAATGTGCCAATATTAATAAAGCTATCACCTTTATTGATTATTAAGGTGATAGCACACTGTCAGATATTTTTACACTTCAAATTATTAAAGTAAAAAATCCTAGCTAAGTATATGTAAATAATACGTTAATAAAATGCGGCTTAACTCTTGCTTCTTTTTTTGATTAACGCGACTGCTGTAGTTACGTAAATATTGCCATATGCAAAATGGTGCTGGAGTTTAGAAATGCCCAATAAATTGAAAGCCTCTATAATAGGTCTGCTAAGTTTGATTATGTTTGTATCAACAAGCGCATCGCATGCAGCTGTTCTGTTAAACGGCGATTTCGAAAATGGCCTTACCAATTGGAACACCTTTGGAGAAGTGTCTGCTGAAACTTCGCCTGCAACACTTATTAACGGTACACAAGCATTGAAGATGTTTGGTAATTTTACAGACCAGCAAAGTGAATTTAGTGTTGCTTCTCAATATGTAGCGGTTGATGGTACTGACTTCAGCGTTGGTGACCAAATCGTCTTAAGTGGATTGATGGGGCATTTATCAGGGGATGCCATTATAGGTGAAAATACTGCTTATTTAGAAATCGCATTTGCATTTAACGATTTTGATATCAATGCTGTCGATTTTGATAATGCGGTAACGTCTGTCTTTTTTGACTCTTCTTTTGCTACCGATACATTTTTTGCCGTCAACACTACTAGCGTTTCAATTCCAGATTTAGTATTTGGTGAAGAAATTAAATTTATCAGAGTGGCCGCAGCTTTCCGCCAGCCAAATAACCTTGAAACGGGCGCAGCGTGGTTTGATGATTTATCATTAAATGTTGTACCTGCACCTAGTTCATTGGCAATACTTTTATTGGCCTTTATAAGTGTTTCATTGTTGAAGCGTCGGTAAAAAGAAAACAAGTGTTACAGCGGTTTTTTCTGAATCGCTGTAACAATGTTGTGTCCGCTTTTTTCTTATCATACAACCTCAAAAACTATCTAATTAAAAAAATACACACCTAAACTCCGTCATAAGGGCATGTAACAACCAATTCAATCTTTTCTGCGTATTAAAATATTAACGTGGAGCCGCAATAAGAAGTGAGCCCACAATCTTTTTGATTATATTGAGTTAAAACATATGAAGTATAGTTTCTTATTGATAATCCTAGTTTTTCTGCAAGGCTGTGTTAGCTATAATTATCCTAAAACTGTTCAGCTTGGTGACAGAATGATCCGAGCAACAGGCGAAAGCCTTGATGGCAAACCTTACATAATACCTGATGATTTTTTAGGTAAGAAAACCCTTCTATTATTTGGTTTTGTGCATGACGCCCAGTTTGATATAGACCGGTGGCTAATTGGATTAGACATGACTAAGACTCAAATTTCCGTTTATGAAATTCCAACTATTAAAGGCATGCTCCCTAGGATGTTTAGTACTTTTATTGATGATGGTATGCGCGAAGGAATACCAAAAGAAATATGGAAAGGCGTAATTACTGTTTATAAAGAAGGTGATGCAGTACAGCGTTTTACTGGAAATCAATCGCCCAAAAATTCAAGAGTCATGTTACTTGATGAGACAGGAACCGTTATTCATTTTTATGATAGGGGGTTTTCTGTTGATGCGCTGAATGAAGTAAGAAAAGTGCTTGGACAAACAGATTAAAAACCAAATTTTAGAGAAAATACATTACCTCACTTGTAAAAAAGTGAGGTAATTAGTTATGGCTATTTGCATTATGAGGTTGGAAGTTACCTTTTTCTGTATTGCATCAATAAACTTGTCATTGGTTGGAAAAAGGTTTTTAGGTTGACCGTTGTGAGCCGCCATAGCTAGCCACTATATTAATAAAAAATTACGACTCATTTTTACCAGAATAATTTAAGCACTGAACGGCCCTTGAGAGGCAGATACCGGACGGTCATTTCATTCAAATTGTGAGTGTTTCTTTGACAAGACTAACCCAAACTGTCGACCTGCTTTGCCCAAGATAGCTGCCGTTGATAATTAAGAGTTTCTCCGGGAGCTTAGTACGTATAGCGGTATTTATCTAACTTGCCAAACTCTGTTTTTCCATCTGCTAGCGGTAGCTCTCTTATCTTCTGGACTGAGCATTACTATCATTACTGCTTTAGTGTTCCAGAGATAAATACGTCTGTATCTATGCCCCGCTGCTCTCTTAGAGTCTTGACCATCAAAAACCTCTTTTGTTGGTCAAAAGACCATCGTCACATAGACAATGCCAAAGCTTGAAACGATGAAAGAGCCGTTCACAATTGCTCGAATAACCCATGGGTGGCGCTCGTATGAAATATTGAATTTCTCAGTTAAAACGACGACTAGACTCATAAAGCCAAACCATGGTGTAAAAAATAAATAAATCTCTTGATAGAATGCCGATATGACAAGGTCATGAAATAAACCGCTGATAAAAAACGTTAACAGAATGGCAAACCAAGTCGGCGCGTGAGCCGACGTTGGTCTCGTAACAAACTTAGTAAGATAAAAACTCCATATAGGATTCCAAAAATTCCAGAACCTTGCAAAAGAACTTGCGCCAAAAGAACGATGCAGCATATTTCTCAATGAGTGCTTCGCGCCAAGAGGCACGCCATTCTTTTTTTTCACATATTCTGACAACGAAGCACTTTTTCGCATATCACCAGTACTCTCTTACCAGTGATATCTTTTTATCTTTGAATCCAAATAGAGCAAACTTCACATGGTCTTTCTCCCATTTACCGTCTGCTGAATATATACCATAGGTATATTCCACCGCCGCATGCTCCTTTCCATAAATGATGTTTAATATTCTCCCATCCATCCTTCGCGTTTCTTGGTAAAATTCATTTTTGAGTTGACGAACAAACGCACTCCGCCATGATTGCTTCGTAAAGTCCGCCCCGTATTCTTCATGTTCATATTTTATTTCATCATGAAGTTGAGATAAAAATGTATCAATATCATCAGTTGTAGAACCCATTACGAAAATTTTGACAATGTCACCTAAATAGCTTTCGATAAGCTCTTTCTTGCAATCGTCACTACATGAGACATCTTGCGCATTAGCCGAAAACGAAAAAAACGCAAAAATCAAAAGAGTGTTTAGTATTTTCATTTGTATCCTAAATTGTGGTTTTTCTTTGGTAGTGTTATTCAAAATAAGCTCCTGATACATGGTTTTTGAATAATCTCATGGCCGTAGGAATTATCTATTGCACACAGCCAAAACCCATCGTTTGATTTTTTAAAAACGTAAGTTGCTTTTCGCTCAACAGCCTGAAAATTTGGACCGGAAACAATTGTGTTTGCTACAACCAGCGCAGTATCTCCTGACTCTAAGACTTCTAGCCCGTTTTGCGCAACTTTTAACTCGTTGTCAAAAAATTCGTTTATTTTTATAAAGGCATTTCGAATTTGCTGTTTGCCAACAGCACTTCGCCTAGGCTCAATGACCAACACAGCATCGTCGGTATAAATCGACATCAACGTATCATAGTCTTTTGCCATTATTGAATTATCGGCAACCTCAATTTGTTGCTCGATGGTGTTTTGTTTCATTTTCGTTTCTTCCTAGATTATGTTGTATATGACGGGCATTTTGCCTTTCCATTTTCGCCATAGGGTTTCATCTGTCACTAGTTTAGACATAAACATCGCGACATTAATTCTGCTTGTTTTTCCCGAATTAAATATTGAATTTCGTGACGGAGATTCGCAAACGTCAAATAAACTTACTTGCTCTTCATCAATAAGTGCGTCCGGGCGCACCATTACCCACTCGATGCAGCTGTTTTTCTTGGCTTGACAGTGAAGAAGTCCAGCAGCTTTTTCATTGTCTAGATGCGGCGGAACTAGCTCGCGCAAAATGCTAGTTACCAACCGCTGTGATAAAGGAGGAGCCTCTGATATTTGGGTATTGCTTACCACAGCGCTACTCATGAGTATCAGCTTTTTTAAAGCTTTAGGCTGAGCATCATTCATGACGCTTACAATGTTTTGAATAGCATCGTGAACAAGTAGTTTAGGTGAACCAAATACACCTGCGAATGTCATGTTGTGACCCAAGCAACTTATCATCACGTCATTCTCTTCAATACACTTAGAGAAAAAAGACATTGGCTCATTCGTGATATCCGCCTCCAACACAACTAGATTTACTTCCTCAGGAAAATGTGGAGAAAAAGAGATAGAATTTCTGACTATCGCGGTCACCACTACATTCTTGTTCAGCAACGTTTTGACTAATTGCCTACCAGTAGCTCCACTGGCTCCGAAAACCAACACTTTTTTCATAATTTCTCGCTCTTAAAAAACTTTTTTACTTTTTTATTTCGCAGCCAGTATCCAAGTTTTAACTTTTTCCAAAAGCACTGGAGACAAGGTCTCCTCTATGTGCTGATACTCAGTCATGGCGCCTGTTTCTGAACGTTGGAAAAGATGGTTATGCCCCTCTAGAACAAGGGATTCAGAATGTTGATGTCCATTTATTAACGTCTCTCGCATCAACTCATGATGTTCATATGCACTTACTTGAACATCTTTTTCACCAAATAAGGCCAAAACAGGTATGTCTAATTTGGCTAAATAGTTAGTCGGCTTATGAGTTAGAAAAGTTTTATACCAATTCCCTGTTAGCATTTGTATCCTTTGTTCAGGCAAAGTGCCGCCACCTAGTTGCTTAATTTGTTGCTTAACATCTTGCGACAACGAATCCCATTTTTTGGAATACGCTGCTAAAAGAATCGTCCTTAACTCAGCATATGGCGTGTTAGCGTTTTCTATCACGGCTTTGTTTAGTTCAGCTGTAATTTCACTACCTGCTATGGCGGCCTCTTGAGTTAAACCATTTGAAAGTAGTATCTTTTTCATCTGGTTTTCAGATACAAATAGGCCGCTCTGGCTTGGCCCTGACATCAAAACAATAAAATCTACATTCGTGTTTGTATTTGCTGTTACTGGCGCTATCAAACCACCTTCACTATGACCGATAATGCCCAGTCTTATACCAGCTAGCTCTGGCATAGAGTTTAGAAACTCAATTCCTGCGCTGACATCTTCTGAAAAGTCATAACTCGTTGAGTTTTCAAATACTCCTTGTGATTTACCAACCCCTCGATCGTCGAAACGTAACACTGCGACATTGTGGTTAGACAAAAAATCAGCCAAGACCCAAAAAGTCTTATGACCCATGAATAATTGATTGCGATCTTGAGGTCCTGACCCCGAAACCAATACCACTGCGGCCACAGGTTTCTCTGGTAATGTGAGTGTGCCTGACAATTCGATTCCATCCATGGAGTTTAAGAAACTGACTTCTTTACTTGTATAATCAAACGGTGGCTTTGGTTCCTGTGGCCTATTTAGTTTTCTTGGAGGCTGTGGTGTCTTGGTAGTTATAGTCTGGTCAGTCTGTTTCGTCACCTCAAGCGCGAATGATTGACCACTTTGTTTCCAAGTGCCTACAAGACTATCTCCATCTTTAACGGCTTCATATCGCGCGGCAGCCACTGCAATATCAAACACTATTTTGTTGCCATTGACAGAAACCGATTCAATTGGAATATCAGTAGCACCTTGCATAGGACTATCCATCGTTGATTTTAGCTCGTCCTTGCTAGCAGTAATATTAAAGACTACAGGTACCAATTGAGTTCCAATTTCAATATTGCCTATCCATTTCCCCTCTAGTTCATCAGCAAGTGAATGGAAAGACATTAGGAGAGCAGTCGACAATAGGAGCGTTAACGCATTTCTGAATATTCTCATAATTATTCTCCCGCTATGTCTCTTGAGCCATGCAAGCACTTCGAACGATTACAATCGTCACTTTTTGAGGCCCCCTTTAAGCGCAAAAATATCGCAACAACAATCGCAACTACCCCTTGAGTTTGTGCCTCTGGTGTCGCGTCCTTCAGCAGATAGGCAAGCAAAAGCATTGCCCCCCAATAGCTAAATCAGCCAACATTACTTTTTGAGATTTGCTTATATTCATTTTAATTTACTCGTCTTTATTTGCACTTGTATTACTCGCACTAGTAGTACTAGTGCAAATATAATTCACTTGTACTACAAATTCAAGTAGTACATTAAAAATAATTTGTGTTAGAGTCTTTATAAGACAAAGAATCAAGGGTACATAATCAAAAGATGAATATTGTATTGACGAAGAATTGGGCATTCCGATTTATCAGCAAATAGTCACGCAGGTTAAAGAAAGAGTAGCTTCGGGTCAGTTGCACGCCGGCAGTCAACTTCCATCTATCCGCCAATTAGCTAGTGATGCCGATAGCAACCCCAATACTGTCGCGAAAGCATTCAAGATACTAGAACGTGATCAAGTTATAGTATCTAAAGGGTTTAGAGGTACCTTCGTACAAAAGAGTGCAACTGATCACCTAAATCAAAATATGCATTCAAAAGTAGATAAAGAGCTTCAAGCAACTATCCAGAAATTAAAACATATAGGTGCGATCGATTCAGAAATACGAAATAGCTTCAATGCAATAATGAAAGGCTTGAGCAGTAAATAGTATGGTCGAAAATGGAATATTGTTAATCGTACTTATACTTTTTCAAACAGTGACAATTTCAATTTTATGCTCTTACAGGTGGTGTTTTCAGCAGCTTAGTTTATTCCGTAAATTTCCAGCGCAAGATTACCCTTTATTCTATGTGTTTGACATAAATACAGAACGACTGCATGTATTTATACGGGCATTTTTAGATTCTGTTGCGTTTGTGGTTGTCAGTTTGTTTGTGTTTAATATTTTTGAAACTCCGCCTATGTCGACGACTCTCGTATAGGCGATCATTTCTACTGTTCAAATAGTTCCATCTTTGTATTCACTAGCAATCTTATACTTATCATCAAAGAGACGTCGCGCAATAAAGAAAGTTGGTCCAACGAATGTCTCTATCGTTCCCCGCAGCTCTTTTGATTACTTGCCATTAACCCATTTCTTTTTAATTGGCCTTTCGTTCGTGATTTCGCTAATTATAATAATATCTAATGAAAGTCTCGATATATCTAAAAAACTTGGACTTGTAGGATTATTAAGTAGCTCTTGTGCCTTATTGGTTTATGGGGTTTTCAAGACGATTTATGGTGCGAAGACCGACAAACTTATTGCAGATAAAGATCGCGCAACTAAGCGTAAGGAGGATGTTCAACGGAATATTCTTGGTATGGTGTCAGCTATTTTCATATTTAGTCTACTCGGCATGCAGGGAAGCGACACGTCCTCCCAAAATTTACTCCTTATTCCTTTGAGTTTGTATCTTCAAATCACTATATTCAACCGCAATAAACGCTGGAACGCGCAAGACATGGATGTATACAAGAATAACCATACTCATGGTGGAGCTTAATTAGACTAGCGTAGTCTGAATCGTTTGATGCTTTCAGCAACTTGTTAACAAGTACTCGAAACGCCAATATTTCTTTGTTAGCTAGTGATGTAAAATTTACATCTTTTATTTTTGTACCAATTCGCATACAATTAAGGTTATAGATGTATCAATATGTGAACTTATGAAGCCTAGTACGAAACAATCAAAAGGGCGTGGGCGTCCTAGGAAGTTTGATAAGAAAGCGGCATTAGATGGCGCTGTAGCCTTATTCATGACCAAAGGATATTCGGCTGCATCTCTTGATGACCTTTCTAATGCGATGGGAATAAAGAGACCTAGTATCTACAACGCGTTTGGAAATAAGGAAGCTATTTTCATTCAGTGTGTTGAGCATTATTTCGAAACAATTTCAGCCCCGCTCGCCCAAGCGCTGCAATGTGAATCATTGGAAGAAGCTTTTATGGGTTTTTTCACCTGTTTATTAGACTTCTATTGCAATGAAAATCTTGGCTGCATGGCAACTAGTACTATGCCTGCTGAAGCAGCTGAAAATGGCACTGTTACTAGTTTTTATAACACTATCATTTACAGAATTGATGCTCTGCTACAAGACCGACTTGAAACTGCAAGAGAAATCAATAACACCAACTTAAGAGCACAACTATTACAGGGCTTGATGCAAACGCTAAGTTTACGCGCTAGAGCTGGAGCCAAAAGGTCAGAGTTAGAAACACTCTATCGTTTTGGCTTAGCAAAGATTCTCGATTAGTTTGAGAGTAAAACTTGCACTAGCGCAATGCGCGCAGAGTGCAAGGTAATTTTAAATTTAAGGCTGATGTTATTATGATAACACCAATCATTATTCTTGTTTTACTGACATCCCCACTGGGCTTAGCATTTCTGATATCAAAAGTCATTGGCTCTAAACTCAATTTAAGAAAGTACTCACTTTGGGGCTTGGGGGTGGCATTTGTCTTTTTCTCAATTGGCCACGTTGTTAAAGCTGAAGGGATGGTTAATATGCTTCCACCGTGGGTGCCATATAGACTTTTTATTATCTACGTTACAGGTGCATTGGAACTGGTCGTCGGTATCGCTCTTTTCATACCAAAATTCCAAAATTTTGCAGCAAAGTCAGCCATTGTTATTTTCGTCGTATTTTTTCCTGCAAATATCTATGCGGCATTAAATGCAACTGGCCTTGGCGGACACTCGTGGGGTGCAATTTATTTGCTGATTCGAACGCCATTGCAGCTCATTTTGATTGCATGGGCTTATTTTCTTTGCATCAAAAAACCTGACGCGGCAAGCTCGAACGGCATTGAACGTTCATCAAGATTGGTTAGCGGGTAAACATAAGCCTTTTTTGGAACAAGTTCATAATTTAGTAAAAGCTTCACGATATTTGACTTTTAGACAATTTCATCAGCAGAACATAGTGATAGAAAATGAAAAAGATAGCAGTTTTCGGAAAACCGGCGAACGGAAAATCGACATTGAGTCGTCGTTTAGCGATGGTAACAGGCATAAAGTTATTTTCTCTTGATTCCATATTATTTAGAGCTAACGGTGAGGAAATAGATCGGAAAGACTATGAAGCCAAGCACTCGCATATTGTTTCTACTGAGGAATGGATAATAGAAGGGTTTGGACCTCTACATTCTTTGAGTTCATTCTATCAACGTATTGATGCGGCTGATACGCTTGTATATATAGACTTACCCTACCCACTCACGTACTGGCTTGTCATAAAACGCTTTATTCTCGGGCTTCATAAACGACCAGAAGGTTGGCCTGAATATAGTTCAATCTTAAATGGGACAATGAATACGTTTAAGATACTTCGGCTTTGTCCAAAGTTCTGGAATGACGAATTTTTGTTATCCATAGAAGCGTTGAAGGATAAAAAAAGTGTTTATGTCATACGCTCACTCGCAGAGTTAAATCGATTCATAGAAAATTTTTCTATTGAAAATCAAGAACAAACGCTAACAGCTAAACCAAGATAAACATAACAGCAGAGCGTTAACCATATGATTCAGAAATCAACTTTAATTTTAATCTTGTGTTTCTTAATTTGTACGTTTGCCTTTGGTGACGAAAAGGGCCAAAACGCTATAGTTGCGCCCCTTAATACAGTCGCGAACGACATTGCAACGCAATACCATCAAATGGGATGGTTTTCAGGTAGTTTGCTCTTAATGAAAGGAGAACAAGAAATAGTCGCATCATCATACGGTTTTCAGAATATTGACGAACAGATAAAGAATACGAGTCAAACCCGGTTTAATCTTGGCTCTATCATCAAAGACTTCACTAAATGTTCTGGTCAACTCCAACCGGACACTTTTTACGCCACATTTAACATTTCTTTCCGTTTTACAACTGGACTCACATAACCAATTGCAGAATGTCTGCGTTTATAATTATAAAATCGAATATATTTTTCGACTAATTCAACAGCAGCTTCATGATTAATTATCGCTATATTGTATAGCCTTTCTGTTTTTAAACTCCTAAAAAATCTTTCCATTACCGCATTGTCAAAACAGTTACCTTTTCGACTCATGCTTTGAGTGATACTTCGTTTTTGTAAGTGATCACAGAATAATTTTGATGAATACTGGCAACCGCGATCTGAATGAAATAACAACTTTGATGTATCTATTTGATGTTTGCTTACGGCACGATTCAAAGCTGCCACTGTTAAGTGTGAATCTGCTTTTCGACCGCATGACCAATCCACAATCTTTCGATTTCCCAAATCCATCACCGCCGCTAAATACGTCCATCCTTCATGTGTTCTTAAATACGTAATGTCTCCAACAAGATGAGTATTGATAGTGCTTGGGTTAAATTCTCTGTTTAATATATTCTCAGCGACTTGGTGTTGT
>DDIL01000155.1 GCA_002338515.1 Glaciecola sp. UBA1851
GAACATCATCTAGCTTGAATGGCTTAATGATTGCAGTGACTAGTTTCATATATTGCTCCTGCTTTCTTATCTTAAATGTGTGTTATGGTTGGTTTTGCTAATACAAAACTGATGCCAAAAAAATATTTACTTTTAATTTCAATGAATTAACAAAAAAACAGCTTAAAAATAAGATAATTGATGCGCTATATTTGTGCATGCTTGACAAATAGCGCTATTTTGGTGCAATCAAATATTGCAAAATATACGAAAGTACTATTGGGGTATGTTAGTAAAATTTTGAATCTAGATTACTAGCCGAAAAGTCTATCCCACCATGACTTTTTCTTAGTATCTTCTTGCTTGATTTCTTTAGGAATGCCCTTACATGATTGTGGCTTATCCAAACTACTTTTTATGGCTGGTACACTGATTACATTAGGACACCCTGGTAATACTGGCGTGCCGGTATCTTTATCAAAATGTGCAATGGTGAGAGACTCAGGAAATCTTCTGACTAAGGTTTTAGGAGACTGTTTAGATTGTAACTCAATAAAAATAGGTAAAGCACCTGTTGCCCCTGACATATTAACCGGCTGATTATCATCATTTCCCACCCAAATGCTAGTTACAAGGTTTCTATCAAACCCTACAAACCAACTATCTCTATAATCATCTGTAGTACCTGTTTTTCCTGCCATATTAATGTTCGAAAACCGTTTGCCCAATGCTTTGGCTGTGCCTTCAGTCGTCACTTTATGCAGTGCATAATTGACTAAATAAGTTGCGTCTTCATTTGCACGTATTTGTTCGCGATCAGTGCGTTTCCATATTAGCTTTTCTTCGTGGGTGGTCACTGCAAATAAGCTATATAACGGCTTCATAACACCATTATTTGATATTGTTTGATACACTTGGTTAACTTGTAATGGGGATAGTTCAATTGCGCCTAAGGCCACAGATGGCAGCGCTGTAGCCTGTGTGTTTGCACCCAGCCGTTTTAGGCTTTCTACAACTTCATCAAACCCTATTGCCTGAGCCAAGTTCACAGCTGGTACATTATAAGATTTTACTAAAGCGTCTAGTAATGACACTTTACCTCTGAACTTTTTGTCAGCATTAAGAGGTTGCCATTTTTTTCCATCTACATCATCAAAACTAATAGGCTCATCGTCTAATAATGTGGCTAAATTAAATTTTTCTGGCTGCTCCAGAGCAGCAAGAAAAGTAATAGGTTTAATAAGTGAACCAATGGGTCTAACCGCATTAAGTGCTCTATTGAAACCAGCAAATTCCGTTTCCTTACCTCCTACAATTGCACGAATGCCGCCAGTTTTTATATCAGTCATCACTAATGCAGCCTGCAAATTAGGTTGTTTGTAAGCTTTAGACTTTTCAGAAATAACTTTTTTGAGCGCACTTTCAGCACGGCGTTGCGCATTTATATCTAGTGTAGTAAACACTTTTACACCTGATAAGCGCGTTTCTTCAGTCGTTACCACCCGTTTTAATTCATTGTTCACTTTATTCATAAACGCAGGGTGCTTGCCTGAAGCTAAACTTGGATTATTGTTAGTCAGCATAGGTTTATTAATAGCAGTTTCGTACACATCCCTGCTAATTTTGTTTTCTTGGAATAACACCCTGAGTACTAAATTTCGGCGTTCAGTTGCGCGTTCAACATGTCGTTTAGGATCATAAAAAGATGGCCCCTTTACTAATCCAACTAATGTTGCTATTTCTTGAATTTCTAGCTCATTTAGCGGTTTGTTAAAAAAATAATGACTGCCTAAGCCAAATCCATGAATAGCAACTGCACCATTTTGCCCCAAAAATACTTCGTTAATATACGCGTTTAATATTTCAGATTTATCGTAACGGGCATCAATAACTAATGCCATGGCCGCTTCTTTTAATTTTCTAGTATAGGACTGTTCTCGAGTCAAAAATAAGTTTTTAACTAGTTGTTGAGTCAAGGTACTTCCACCTTGTACCGTTCTACCTGCCGTAATGTTTGCTACAAGTGCTCTAGCTATAGCCAAAGGAGCAACGCCATGATGGTCATAGAAGTCTTTATCTTCTACCTCTATTAATGCTGTTTTTAACATACTTGGAATATGTTCGTCGGTAAGCAGCATTCGGTCTTCATCTAAACCACTGATTAACCGAGAAACTAGCCATGGCTCAAGACTCGTTCGCGTAAAGTTTATATCTTTATTTTCTAGCGATATTTGCTTTATACGCGAACCTTCCCATAAAATGCGGATTTTTTGACTGGGATAGGTTTTATCAGGGTAATAGAATTCTCGCCGAAAAATAACTAAAGCATTCGTTTGCTTTTCATATTCTCCAACCTTTAACGCTTTACGCTGACTCCTATATCCAAGCAGTTCAAGTTCATCTATCACCTCTTGAATGGTAATTTCTTGTTTTAATTCTATTGTGAGTGGTCGAGCATAAATCTGTGCAGGTACCTGCCATTTATTGCCTTCAAACCTAGGCTGAATTTGCGCGTCTAAATAAATAAAATAGGCACCTAAGCATAGTGTGAATACTAGGGTGAGTTTTAACCAATGACGAAATAACCATGTAAAAGGCTTCATCAGTATGCTAAACGATAATTTTTTAATTTGTTTTTTAGTTTTAGGCAAGGCTACAATTCTGTTCTGTTAAAGCTTAGTTGTCTTATGTTTTGCTAAATCTTTTTGTTTTGATTTATGTCGCCAATAAACTCGTTTGCGGTTTTGATCCAAGATGTAATGAATTCTACTTCCATTTTTGCAAGTTCAAGCTTCTTGCGATCTTGCTCCATATCATCTCGGTTTTTTAACCAAGGGATGAGTTGAGTAATAATTGCGGTGATAGCGCCCAACAAAGCGCCGAGCGCGGCGAATAAGTTAATTGCATCGTTCATTGGTTCACCCCAAAAATAGCAGCATATAATGTCTCAATACAATACTATAAGTAGCAAAAATTATCAGACTTTTAAATAAAATGCCCGATATTGGTATTGCTTAATTGTGTAAGGAACTATTTCTGGTTAAAGTACCTCTATAATTGCGAATAACAATGGTAAAACCTTGGTTGGCAGTCAAACTATTTGTTTACCGAATCTTTATTATACTTTTTAGCGGACAAAAATCACATTGACTAAAATTTTACGTTATCAAACAGATAGGCTTTTTTTTACCTCTTTTATAAATGTAGTCAGTTCATATAAGGAAAAGTATTACACATTATCCTTATTAATACTGACATCTATTTTTGGGCTTAATACTGCATATGCTATTGAGAAAGACGCACGCTCCCAATATGTTGCCGACCTTGTAGAAAACAATAGAAACGCATTCAATCAATGCTTATTAGAAAAACAACAAGAGGCAATAGAGTTTGGCGTGAGTTCGACTCGGGTAGAAACAGAATTCGCAAAAATGGAATTTATCCCTAGAGTGATAGAACTGGATCGCAGTCAACCAGAGTTTGTCTCTACTTTTTCAAGTTATTACTCCAAGAGGGTAAACGAATGGAGAATTACTAAAGGTCGAGAAAAATACGCCGAGCACAAAGACTTTTTAAAAACATTAACTGCAAAATACGGCATTCCCGGACATTATTTAATTTCGTTCTGGGGCCTTGAAACCAACTATGGTGGATATAAAGGTAAAATGTCGACATTAGATTCTTTAGCAACGTTAGCCTGCGATGCTAGAAGAAGTGCATTTTTTAGTAACGAATTGTTTTTAGCCCTAAAATTAATGGATAGCCAAGGCCTTACTAGAGAATCTATGAAAGGCTCGTGGGCTGGCGCAATGGGTCACACTCAGTTTATGCCAACCACTTACACAGGTTATGCAATTGACGGTGATGGTGACAACAAAATAGATTTGTATAATAGCGAGAAAGACGCTTTAGCTTCTGCTGCAAACTTCCTATGGAAGCTTGGATGGAAAGCTGGTTTAAGATGGGGAAGAGAGGTTCTTTTACCCAATAACTTCGATTATCAACTAGCTAACAAACAGGTTATGTCTATTACCGAGTGGAAAACTTTAGGTATTATGCAAGCCAATGGCACGCCACTTCCAGTCAGTGACATTGAAGCTCGATTAAGAGTGCCTGCTGGACATCAAGGTCCGGCGTTCCTCACATATGAAAATTTTAGAATTATTATGAGATGGAACAATTCCGAGTTTTATGCAATTGCGGTGGGGCAATTGGCAAATCAAATTGCCGGCGGTACAGGCTTGGTATCAAACTTACCAGACTTACCTAACTTTAAAATAACTGATATCGCTAAATTACAATCCAAACTAAATACCTTAGGCTATGATGTTGGCGGAGCAGATGGCATAATGGGACCTGCAACAAGAGAAGGTATTAGACAATTTCAGGCAGACAATAAATTAGTCGCTGATGGTTTTCCTTCACCTCAAACTATAGAAACTATTCTTAATTTTTGAGTTTAATCCTATTTTGTCGATTTAAGTGGAGTAATCGGTGTGAGTTCAACCTACAGATTAATTATTGACTGTCCAGATCAAGTGGGCTTGGTAGCGGCAGTTTCTCAATTTCTAGCGTCGCTTAATGCTAGTATTCTAGAAGCTAGTCATCATACTGATTTAAAACTCTCTCGCTTTTTTATGCGACATGAAATCGACGCTAAATCGGTTTCGTTAAATCATGAAGAATTTAAGCGCGCATTTTCCGCTTTAGCTGAAAAATATGACATGCGATGGAAACTTAATAGTTCTGAACAAAAACCTAAAGTAGCCTTGCTAGCAAGCAAAGAAGAACACTGTTTGAATGATGTTCTACATCGTTGGCATACCGGTGAGTTAAACTGCGACATACCATGCATTATTGCTAACCATAAAGGTATGCAAAAATATGCAAATTGGTATGATATTCCTTTTTATCATATTGACTTCATTGATAAAAAATCCGCTTTCAAGCAAATAAACGACTTATTGCAGAAACATGAAATTGAATTGGCCGTTCTTGCTCGGTTCATGCAAATTATCCCGGATGAAATGTGCCAGCAATGGGCTGGCAAAATCATCAATATTCATCATAGTTTTTTACCTTCTTTTGTAGGGGCTAAACCTTATCAGCAAGCCTATGATAGAGGCGTAAAGTTAATTGGTGCAACATGTCATTATGTCACATCAGTCTTAGATGAGGGCCCGATAATAGAACAAGAAGTGATGCGTATTTCCCACAGTGATAGCAGTGAAGATATGGTTCGTAAAGGTAAACGATGCGAAATCAACGCGTTAGCGAATGGTTTGCGTTACCACGTCGAAGATAGAATCATTATTTGTGAAAGCAAAACTATTGTATTTAACTAATCGCCAATACAATTAAACGCAAAAAAAATGGTCACGCCCTAGTATCATCCGTTAAACTTAAGACGCACCAATTATTGCATGACAGACCTAATAATTTGCATTGTTTTTTCAATCGCACCAGCGTTTTCCGCGATTACATTTTTACCTTTTGCGCCCAACTCTTTTGACAAGTCAGCGTTTAATAACCACTCTTTTGCAATACCTAATAGTTCCGACTCATTTTTTAACACCGCCAATGCATCTTTCTCTTTCAATATTTCACAGATACTAGGGTTATTGAATATACTTGGCCCCATAATAGCCGGTTTAGAAAAAAGAGCAGCTTCGAGCGCATTGTGACCTCCTTTTTTGGCAAAACTCCCTCCAACAAACGCCAAGTTACATATGCTATAGCAAGCTTTGAGTTTACCCATCGCATCAATAAGTACACAATCCCAGTCGTCACTTTTAAATGAGTGCTTCGTTTTCGAGTGCCTTATAACTTTTGTTCCCGTAGCTTTGATTATTTGATGCACATCTTCAAACCGTTGCGGATGTCGAGGAACAATAAAAAGCATTAGCTCAGGTATACATTCTTTCAATTTTTTGAACGCATCAAGAATAATTTTTTCTTCCGGCTCATGTGTTGATGCCGCTAAAAAGACAGGGCGTAAATTAGGGTTGAGTTTGGCTTGTAGCGCCTGACCCAATTCAACATCTCTAGAGTCTAAAGTCAGGTCAAACTTCATATTATTTGATAACTTAAGCTGCTTTTTGTAAACACCAAATGCCACAAAATTATTAAAAGATTCAGAGCTTTGGGCACAAATCACATTAAATTGACGAAATGTCGGCCTGAACAGCCATTTGAGTTTTTTATATTTCTTTAATGACTTAAAACTCATTCTTGCATTAGTTAAAATGGTAGGGATATTGTTTTTATAGCAATAAGCCATTAAGTTTGGCCATACTTCTACTTCCGTCACAAGTACTAGTTTGGGTTGAATACGCCTATAAAAAAGGTATATGCAGAAAGGAATATCGAAAGGTAAGTAACAATGTTGAACGCTTTCTCCTAGCATGTTTTTGGCATGCACAGCGCCCGTTGTTGAGGAAGTAGTAACAGTGATAACTAATTCAGGATAATCTATTTGCATTTGCTTAATCAAACCAATAGACGCATTGACTTCCCCAACAGAAACACAATGAATATGAATACCATTGGCTTGAAACGATTTAGGTAATAAACCAAACCGTTCTTTGAAAGAGCGTCCATTCAAAGCGTCGTTGTGAGTTAGTTTTTTTCTATATGCAAAGATAATGAGTGGCAATAAAACAATAATAATGATCGAATAGAAATATCGAAACATTAAGTGGACGAAGCGGCGACGAACGCTTATTCTTTTTGGCGAATAGGTATCGGGCATTAAATTACCATTAAAGATTTTTCGCGATCATATCAATTAATTGAGTCTTTGAGAAAGGCTTAACTAACACCTCATTCATTCCTGAATCAAAACAAGCTTGTATATCTTCGTCAAAACCATGTGCAGTCGCGGCTATAACTTTAATATTAGCGAATGTCGAATTTTGATTCGCTCTTATTTGTTTAGTGGCATCAAAACCGTCCATAACCGGCATTTGGCAATCCATAATCACCAAGTCTACATCATTGTTACTATTTAAGTAGTCGACAGCCTCTTGACCATTTCCTACTATGTGAAGAGTAACACTGGTATGCGTGAGCATCTCCTTAAATAATACCTGATTAATCAAATTATCTTCTGCCACCAAAATACTTTTTCCAGACCAATCAAGTGAATAATTAGTTTTTAGTGATTCTTGCCAATTATAGATAGATATGAATTGTTGATAGCATTGTTGCTTTAAAGGCGAATCTGGATTGGCTTTGTCAAACTCTATGGATATGTAGTTTGGATTGCTCTGTTCTATTGAATCTGTATCCTCACTTAAATTCAACGAACTATTTACCAATAGATAATGAGAAGAGCTTAAAAATCGTTTAATCGATTTAATACTTGTCATAACAGGAATATTTGATGGTAAATCAATAATGACGACTAACTGCCAGTTTTTATCTTGCTTTAAAGATGAAAGCAAAGAAGGCATGTCATTAACGACTTTCAGTTTTGAACGATGTTTGTTGGCAATTTCAGACCAATACTGATTTAATAAGGTATTAGCAGTAAGTATAATTGCGTTTGGTATTTTTAATGCATTGCTAATAATGTCAGACTCATCTACATGTTTAAATATAGGTAAGCTAAAATAGAAATTACTGCCTTTCCCGTAATCGCTTTGTACACCAATTTCACCTTGCATAAGTTCAACTAGTTGTTTAGAAATCGTTAAGCCTAAACCCGTGCCTTGATGTTCTCGACTATAAGAATCATCCAGTTGTTGAAACTCTTTAAATAAACTAGGCATATCACTTTGTTTAATTCCTGGTCCAGTATCGCGCACCGAAAACAATAAAGTATCACTATTTTTTAACTCGACTGATACGAGTATTTTGCCCTTATTGGTAAACTTAACAGCATTGGAGCAAAGGTTATTCAGTATTTGCCCTACTCTATCTGAATCGTTGTAATAGGTGCTAGGAACTGAATTATCGATTACTATTTCAAACTCACAACCCTTTTCTCTTGCTGCTAATCGGTGAATATAAGTTTTATCTGTCACTAATTTTGTAATGTTGAAAATCGAACGACTTAACTTCTGCGATCCTGAATTAAGTTTTGCATAATCTAAAACTTGATTAACTAAAAATAGAAGTGAATCAGCACTACTTGATATCATAGATACATATTCATCTTGTTTTTTATTTAATTCAGATTCTGAAAGCACTTCTGAAATGCCCAGAATGCCATTTATTGGGGTTCTCAGTTCGTGGCTCATATTAGCGAGGAAATTACTCTTCGCTAGTGCAGCTTGCTCTGCATTCAAAGCAGCTTGTCGCATACTTGTAATATTTTGAAAAGCCCCTTTAAGCTTAATTGGTTTTCCATTATTAAACTCTGCATAACCTACTGATCTTACCCATATTTTCCGTTTTCTTGCTGTTATAAATGGAAGCTCTAGATCAAATGATTCACCAGTATTAATGCACCTTTCTACTGCGGCGGATATAAATCCCCTTCCCTCGGGCGCGTAGTAGTTTATGGCATCTTCAACATTAATAGAGGTGTTTCTTGGTAGCTCGTGGATATTGTAAACTTCCTCCGACCAAGTAAGGTTATTACTTGCTATATCGAGTGAGTAAAAGCCTAAATTAGCTATGCGAGCAGTTGTTTCTAACAACTCGTTATTCTCTCGCATTTGCGCCTCAAGCTCTCTGCGGCTAGTTATATCCCTGAAGGTGCAAGAAAACCCTTGAAGTAAATTCGTTTCAAACACTGGTTGAAGTGATACTGATACTTGAATAGGAGACTCATTCAATTGTGCAACAACTAATTCACCATTAAAGGCATTGCCTCTAGATAAAGCGACTCTAAAACTTTTTAAATCTTTGGAGAGTGATGATTGTTCTACTAGCTTAACTATATCTACATCAGCTAAATCTGGTAGGCTCTGGTTAATTAGACTTGAAGCTGCTTTATTTATCCAATTTATTTGTGCTTCTTGATTTAACAAAAACACTGCATCACTGCTATTTTGAGCAACTTCTAAAAGACGTTTATTGTCACTGATACTACTTTCTAGATTAGCCGTCGCTTTAGCTAGTGTATTAGTGGCTGCATTTAATTTAGCCGCTTTAGTAATGGTAGCTAACACATAATCTTCACCAGAAATAGTAACAGGCTTCAACCCTATTGTGACGTAAATAACTTTTCCGCTTTTATGCTGCGCTGGGAATGCGTCCCCCTCGCCCATTTCCCTCGTTTTTTTAATTGAAAAGAATTTATCGAAATGCTGTTGATGTTTTTGTCTGGTTGTTGGAACTAATAGTATATTTAAGTGCTTACCAATTATTGCTTCTGGAATTAACCCAAACATTTCAAAAACAGCATTATTAGCATAAGCAACAATGCCATTTTCCTGAACCAAAACTAAAGCACATGTAGAGGCATCTAAAATACTAGAGAATACTTCAATTGAGTCTTTTATTACTTTAGTTGTGGAATCCAAATTTCAACCTTTTTGAGGGAAATAGTTAGGTTTATTACGACTTTAATACTGATTATTGTATATACAATAAAACGGCCTGCATATCATTATTACTGAATAAGAGCATTAATATAGAAATTAGCGCTAAATAAAGAAACTGGATCTGCTTAATGTAAATATTTGCCATAGTCTAATTGATGAAATATCAATTTAGCTCATCAAGTTTTACTCTGTAATCTGATAAAAGTCTTGAAAAATATTGCAACATGACGAATTATAATGGTGGGCATGGAAGTCTTTGGTGACTCTGTCGTTTTACATTGCATCCCTCAATGTGCGAATAATTACTTTGCACATCTTTCACAGTATCAAGCTGAATTTCTAACACATAAAGAAAATAAAAAGGAAATGATATGGGATGGCTAAGCAAAATCTTTAGTTCTACATCGGTAGATTTAGTTTCAAGCGTGGGTAAAGCGCTGGATGATTTAGTAACATCTGATGAAGAAATAGCACTCACTGAAATTCAAAAACAAAAAATAAAAACCGCCTACCGCATCAAAATGCAAGAAATCATGATGAAGATGGATCAGCAAGCTGCGATGCATGAAGAAACCATGGAAAAAGAATTGACTGAACGCTTACGGCTAGATATGAAAAGCGATAGCTGGATGTCTAAGAATATTCGACCTATGACATTAATTTTTATGACCCTGATAGTAAGCTTATTAGCTTTCGCTACTATATTTGACGCTGGGTTTACTGATAAGCAAGTGGATATGGTTAAAGATTGGATACCTTTTTTCCAAACCGTCATGCTTACTATTTATGGTTTCTATTTTGGCTCCAGAGGCTTTGAGAAAATTCAGAAAATTCGCGCTTCTCGCACCGATAGTTCAAAGCTAAAAAATATGATACCTTCTTTCGATCAAGAACCTAAAGGGTGATGCCGTGAAAAGAGGACGAGTAAAACCAGAAGCTGGACTGAATCTTCGCGATAAACCTAATGGCCAAAAAGTCACTGTTCTTAGTCATAATCAGTTAGTTGATATTGTGGATGAAGTGACTTTTTACAGAGTGCGCACTTCAACTGGAGAAGTGGGGTTTGTGCATGGTAACTATTTAGAAAACATGCCTCCTACTCGAGTGGAAGATTCAAATACCGGTGCTGAAATTGGCGCAGCATCACTACTACACCCTTCCGAAGAATTCAATTTAACCGTATATAGTGGAAGCGAATTTATAGGCGAAACAGTTAAAGTAGATAAAGACTTTGTACCTGAACTTAATCGCGTAAATGATTATGCTAAAGCTTGTGAGATAAAGGTGTGGGTCACCTCTTCTACTCGTAATATTAATCAACAAGTTAGAGGCGCAATTGTTCCTCCAGCGACTAAAAGCTGCCATTTTGTTGGTCACGCCATTGACATGAATTTAATGCTTGATGGTAAATTGTTTAATTCGCAAAAACTAAAAAAAGCTAACTACAACAACCTACCAGAACAAATACAGAAATTTTTGACCTCTGTCAGAGATGATAATGTTTTACGTTGGGGCGGTGATTTTTCAACAGAAGATCCAGTGCATATAGACGACAACTTTTATTATCGTAATCAATTGATGTACAAAGCAAAACTGTTAAGTAGAGTAGGTCAATTAAACGCAAATTAGCATGCATATTAATGATAGGAAACTAGTATGAATAATCCAGTTGGTTGGTTTGAGATTTATGTAGATAATTTAGAACGAGCACAAAAATTTTATGAGCAGGTATTTGATATAGAATTAGAATCGTTAACCGACCCAACCAGTGATAATTTACAAATGCTAGCCCTACCGTCTAATTATGAGACTTATGGTGCAAGCGGTGCCTTAGTCTACACTCCAGACATAAAAGCTGGAGGCAATAGCACCATGGTTTATTTCTCTTGTGAGGATTGTGCTTTCGAGGAATCTAAAGTAATAGATGCAGGTGGAAAGATTGAACGATCTAAAATGTCGATTGGCGAATATGGTTGTGTGTCTATAATTATGGATACTGAAGGCAATATAATTGGCTTGCATTCACAAAAATAGACACATCATGTTATTTTGAATAAATTAGGTTACTCAAAATTTTTGTAACATCTTCTATTCTTTCAATATAACTAGCCTTGTTAGCCCTTTCATGAATGGTATGATCGCCATCTCCGAATGGCCCGAAACCATCTAAACTAGGCACTCCAGCAGCTGATACAACATTTGCATCACTTACGCCGCCACGCCTTTCTGTAATTAACGCTTTACCAAGAATACTTTCAATCCGTTTTATATATTCGGCTTGTCTTTCACTTGGTTGCATTACATCGCGCTGCAGGCCCCCTGATATAGTAATAGTTGCCCCATTTACTGCTTTTGTATTATTTAAATCACTGAATGCCTTTAATATCCTGTCGCGCTCAGCACTTTGAGTAAATCGAGCTTCCACCACCAACTTAGCTGATGGAGAGATAGTATTTGCTCCAATACCGCCATTTATTTTACCAATATTCACCGTTGTTTCTAACGTAAGGTTAGTCAGTTTACTTAATGCTAATAGTGTTTCGGCTGCGGCAATATTTGCGTCAGTACCATCAGTAAAATGATTACCCGCATGTGCGCCTTTGCCTTCAATGTCTATGTAATATGTGGCAATACCTTTACGAGCAATCACAACATCTTGTTGAGGTCCTGCCGCTTCGAATACCATACAGAAATCGTAGTCAGTGACTAACTTAGTTGTTAATGCTTTACTATCGTCGCTGCCTGTCTCTTCGTCACTTACCATTAACATATCTATGTTATATATTTCGCCATGTTCTTTATAAAGGTTACGTAAAGCTTCAAGTGCAATATGATTGCCCCCTTTCATATCACAAACACCAGGCCCATAAATCCATTCATCATCTTGCGTAAATTCAGTAAATGTCCCCTCAGGAAACACCGTATCAAAATGACCCAGAATGAGAATTTTTTCGCCGTCTTTCTTGTTTGAACGATAATGAACGTGGTTGCCTATTTCTTCTCTAACATGCACATCAGTTTGAAAACCGATGTCTTCCATTAAGGGAGAAAAACGTTTCACAACTTCATCTACGCCGGCTTTATTTCGGGTGTAACTATTCACTTCTATAAAAGACTGTAATTCGGCAAAATCATAGCTGTTATTCATTGTATTTTATTCCCTATTGGTTATGCCGAGATTCTACCTCTTTTATTTTTTGTTTACGACTAAATTTCACTCAAATAATGAGGAAAACTCACACACTTTCATGATAAGCTATGTGTATGATTTTAAATGTAATAATGCCGTAAAAACCCTGTTAAATTTTTGATAAGAGAGATGCGTAATGAATAAGTATACCGTGGGTATGTGGATGTATAAAAATGGAGGCGGAGAACTTATTCAAGCCAAGTTAATTAATCAATTACGAGAACGCGACATCTCAGTAATAACAGACCTGAATTTAGCTCATGCAACGGCGCATAATGGAGAGATTATTTGCCACAACGTGGTAATGGAAGATCTCGACCTATATTTCTCTTATAACGCAGGTCAACAAACTGCTTATCAAATGTATTTGTATCAGGCATTAAATGAGACTGTACCCTGTTTAAATAACTATGATTCATTTGCATTATGTGAAGACAAATATAGAACATCACACAAACTAGCCAGAGCAGGTATACGCACAACCGATTACCGACTGTGCAATACAGACGACAAACATACCCTTAAAAATACTATTCGAGAGTGGGATGGCAGACTAGTTTATAAACCAACCGATGGCTGGGGTGGAATGGGCATTGTTAAAGTAGAAAATGAGCGCTCCCTCGATATGCTTATGCCATTTTTGGAGCATACCAACCTTAAACACTTATATGTTGAACGTTACATCAACTACGATATGTCAGATTTCCGCGTGGACATTGTAGATGGGCAGTTTGTTGGTTGTTATGGACGTAAAGCGCCTGCCGATGATTGGAAAACCAATATATCAAGCGGCGGTACTGTTATGGCCCGCGAAGCAAGCGATGAGCTAATAGAAGTTGCGTTAAAAGCGACTGAAATAACAGGTTTAGAAATTGCTGGTGTGGATATTATTTTTGATGAAGATGCACAAGAATATGTAGTACTTGAAGTAAACGGCATTCCAGCATTCGCTACACCAGAACAAGAAGCAATTGGTCTTAACTTCAATGATAAAAAAATAGAGTTAATAGTTAATTTAATAGAACGAAAAGTTCATGAGAATTTTGAGAAAAAAGCATTAAAAAATGAATTGGAATCCGATAGTGAAGAAGAATGAAACCTCCCCTAAATTGCCTAAATTAGGCTTTTTGTACCTTAACCATGTATTGCGTTTTTTTGACTACTCTAACTTTAAAGGTTGGCCAGATAGAATTGAAGAAGTAGTGTATCGTTGGGGTAATGACAAACAGCGCTTTATTAATGAAGTAAAAGCAAAGAATATAGAAGTATTAGTAGGCAATATTCCGGCTACCGCTTATGAAACATTCAGAGAAATTGCGCGAGCCCTACCTGAAGTACGATTTATCCCTTCTTTGGATACACAATTTGCGAATAAATCTAAAGAGAACGTCACACACTTTTGTAAAAAACATGATTTACCTATTCCCAAAACAGATATTTTTTATGAAAAAGATGAAGCGGTCACTTTTTTAAAGAATACCGATTACCCTAAAATCATCAAAAAATCTTACGGTCCGTCAAATTACGGGGGCTATTTTGTGCATAAAGTTGATTCGTTTGAAGAAGCCATGCAGCTTTTACAAGAAAAGAAATACTATCCTGTATATGTGCAACAGTTTGTCCCTATGCAAGCTGATATTCGAGTGATGCTTGTTGGCCATAAACCCCTTTGTGCGTTTTGGAGAAGACCTCCAGAAGGCGAATGGTTAACGAATACCTCCCAAGGCGGTTCTATGGACTACCAAAATGTGCCGCAAGAAGCGTTAGATATTGCAGTAGCAGCATCAAAAGCGGCGAAAGCTGAATATTGGGCATGCGACATTGCACTGGGAGTGGATAACAAATATAGAATTCTTGAATGCGCTACCGCATTTGCAGCCTTTCCTTATGTAAGAGACTGGATTGGTAGTTACTTAATGTGGGACTTATCAAATGGTCGTTTAAACGCACCAAACATTCCAAATTATAACTGGGAAGAATTAGGTAAATTAAGTTCATCTGTTCTGCGCGTTATGCGTCATATTACGTTTGGCAAATCAAGCATGAGTGAAGATTGTGCAGACTCGGTATTACTTCAAAACAGAGCTGACTACCCATTGCTTCCCGTTGAACTGCGCTTAGAAAGTGAAGAGTGGCCGAGTGAAACATGGAATTATCAAGATAATTACGTATCTAAGTCTGCTAAATCGAGCAATAAAGGCTATAATGCTGAGCTGAGTTTAAATGAGAGTCGTTCTGAGCAACTCACTGCATCACAACTAGACAATCAAGATATAGGTTTAGAAGATACTGAAACTATAATCGATGATGAGCTTGAACCTGTTGAAGGTCATAAAAGCAATCAAGTAAAGCAACATAACTTGAGCGAGAGTGAACTACGAGGTTTCTTTATGAATGTAAATGGAATTGGTGCAAAAACGGTGGATATTATTTTAGACACTATGTCTATTTCAGAACTAAATAATGCTTTATCCAAAGAACCTGAGAAATTATTAAGCATTCCTACTATAAAACAAAAAAGGCTTGATCTGATTACTTATCAGTGGAGTCAAATGCAAGGTTAATAATGAAAAAACAGTACGCTTCGTACCAACAAACCATTACTTTATTAGAGAAGTTAGTAGAGCAACATCCCAATTTACTGAAAATGCATAGCATTGGTAACACGTGGGAAGGTCGCCCTATTGTAATGGTTACCATGACAATTGATATTGAAAATGCGGATAAAAAGCCAGCTTTGTTGTATACCGGCACAATACACGCCAGAGAATGGATTGGTAACGAGCTTGCTGTTAAATTTATTGAGTATGCGGCTGAAAATTATCAAGTTAATCCACAGCTAATCAAAACTCTAAAAAACAATACGTTGTACATGGTCCCCTGTTTAAACCCTGACGGGTTTGAATACTCACGCACTCATTTTTCGTTTTGGCGCAAAAATAGACGAGATAACGGTGATGGTACATTTGGTGTTGATCTTAATCGTAACTTTGCTGTTCGTTTTAAACGAGGGCCGGATACTAGTCTGAATACTTACTCCGGGCCTGAAGCTTTTTCAGAGCCGGAAACCAGTGCCATTCGAGATTTTGTTGAATCTCACTCAAATATTACCGTTTCCCTTGATTACCACTCTCAAGGCAATGTGTTTTTCCCTGCCCATAAGTTTAATCATGAATCTGAAATTGAAGGCACAGATTTAAATGTATTATGTGCCAATATGAATCGTGAAATTGAAAAGGTGACAGGCAGACTTTACGGTATTCATAGAGGGAAACCGCCCGCCAATTTAATTCATGGAAGTGGCAGAGAATACTATTATTCTAGAGGTATTTTAGCGACAGTTGTTGAAGTAGGAACGCGTAATATTCCTGATTACCTAAGCAATATGACTCAAAGCGTGGATGAAAATATTCCTGCCGTGCAATATGCGTTGTCTGAGGCAATTAACTATAGCTCTCAAGCACCCGAGCGCGTTTCAAATTTTACTACTTCCCAAATTGATGTCTTTTCTGTTTCTCTTAATTGGGAATACGAGCAATCTGATGACGTCTACTTTGAGATTTATCGGTCTGAAAAAGTCAAAGGTGCATGCAGAGAAGAAAATATTATTGGCATAACCAAGAACCTCTACATTAACGATGTACAGCTTAAAAGCGGTCAAAAATACTATTACAATATAAGAGCCGTTAATCGAAAAACTGACATCAAATCACCTTTTGCACCAGAACTAAAAATTAAAACTCTGTTATCTGAAGATGAATTTTCTCGCTATCTATTTCCTGCCAAAAAAGATGTTGGGTATGTGGGGCAATATACACAAGAGCGAAATCGGGAACACTTTGGCTTGAATTCTTTATTCGTTGGTGTAAATAAATCACGCGGAATTTGCTACGGTGTTGTTATGTTTTCACTTGAAAATATACCTGACGATGCAAAGATTAAATCGGTAAAGTTTTGCTTATATCCAATGAATAGAGTTAATGCAAAAGTAGAAAATTTTGGTGAGTGGACAGTTTCATTACTTGATGCTTCTACTATTTCAGATATAACTAACTTTGATGAAATTCACAATGCAACGCCTTTACAGACGCTAAGTAATGCCATTACATCCGACAAACTTACCCAAGGTATGTGGACAGAATGGCCCTTTAACGTTATCGAAAGACGGATTGTGAAAGATAGTATTGAAAGTGGTAAATTCTTACTCAGAATAGATGGCCCTAATAAGTTACCATTGGGTGCAGACTCTCAAATGATGCAATTTGACATAGGTTACGGTCGATTTGGTGGCGGCATTCACTATCGACCAAACTTAGATATTATTTATTCAACTCAACCTCAAGAAGCCAGATATACGCCAGCAAGTGTGACTACATTTTATAAAACAAAAACTGTTCAAAGAGAGATAAAAACAGGTTTTGACGAAATAGGAAATCGAGTATTTGGTTATATGTCTTTTGAGTTAACTGATTTACCTGATCCACACAAGTTTGTTATCACCGATGCATATTTAGAGCTGCAAAATGCAAATACGGTCAACAGCAAACGAGATACAAGATATACCATTGAATTAGCAGATAATACTTACGATAGTTATGATTCTATCTCATCAAATGACAACCGTGAATATGTTGGCTATGAGGTCAGTAATTTACAATTAAAAGAAAAAAGTACGCACCACTTTATTTTTGATAGTTACTGTAAGCAGAAACTTGAAACACTGTTTGAAAATAGAGATATAGTGCAGTTTATCATTCGTACAACTGCATCATCAGAAGCTAAAAACAGCCTTGTTAGTTGGTTTGATGATGAAAAAGAAAATACTCCTAATTTAGTTATAAAATATATTGAAAGAAGAAAATATGGCGTTGAAACGCCTACTCAATTATCAGCAAAAACAGAAGGCAAAGAAGTCAAACTCACTTGGAAAAACCCTATCCACTCTGATTTTGTAGGAACCTTTGTTGTCCGCAATCGTTTTCACCCACCTAAATCGCCATTCGATGGTGTTAAAATTTATGCAGGGAAAGATGAATATACCTACGATAATTTTGGCAATCCTAATGTGCCTAAATATTATTCAGTATTCTCATACGATGATGTACCAAACTTTTCTTCACCTACCAGTATCTATTTTGCAAGTGATGAAACCATTCAAATAGAGGAAGAAGAATATGAAGGGCAAGGTGAAGACGATATTAATTAGATTGTTTATCAATATAAATGGTTGATAAAGTTGAATGCCTTGTTGTAGGTGCTGGAGCTGTAGGACTCGCTATAGCTCGCAATCTCTCCGCAAGTGGTATTGAAACTTTTGTTATAGATAAGGCCAATACTTTCGGTACAGAAACGAGCTCAAGAAATAGCGAAGTCATTCACGCTGGTATTTATTATCCTAAAAATTCACTGAAAGCTAAATTATGTGTAGAGGGTAAAAATTTACTCTATCAATACTGCATAAGCAAAGACATCCCTCATGCGAAAACGGGTAAAATAATAGTCGCGAATAACTCTTCGCAAACAAACGTTTTGCGCAATATAGAGAAGAAAGCAAACGCTAATGGCGTTGGCGACCTCGAACTTCTTAATAAACAGCAAATTCAAGAAAAAGAACCCACTATTCTCGCAAAATTTGGGTTATATTCCCCATCAAGCGGCATTATAGATAGCCATCAATATATGTTTTCATTGGTTCGCGATATAGAAAAACATAGTAGTTTTGTTGTGTATAACACCCAATTTGTAAGTGCATACTACAACAATGGTAGCTGGCTAGTTAATCTTAATGATGGCAATGAATATCAAATAGAATGTAAATACATTATCAATTGCGCGGGGTTATATGCAGTAGACGTTGCTAATTCAATTAAACAATCTAATCAATTTACTATTCCGTCACAGTATTATGCCAAAGGAAGTTACTTTACTTATCATGGAGCGCATAACTTTAAACATCTTGTATATCCAGTACCTGAACCGGGTGGCTTAGGGATTCATTTAACAATGGATTTGGATGGAAAAATAAAGTTTGGACCTAATGTTGAATGGGTAACTAAATTAGATTACCGAATAGATGAGCAACTTAAAGATTGCTTCTATTCAGCAATTAAACAATACTGGCCAACTATTGAGTATAATAGACTTTCCCCTGACTACACGGGTATTAGGCCTAAAACATCGCCGCCAAATGCGCCGGATAACGACTTTATTATCCAGAATACAGAGTCAGTAGGATTAAAAGGATTAGTTAACCTTTATGGTATTGAATCACCGGGCTTAACAGCCAGTTTAGCAATCGCTAATTATGTAAAGCGTATTATCATCAGTACAGTAAATTAATGTTAGCGATGCTAGTAGTCTATTTTTGAATACTAAATTTGCCGTAATAAAGAGAAAAAATGAAAACAATATGACAAACTAATTGTCATATTGAATATACAACTCTAATGAAAGGTTGTTGTTTAAAATATCGACTTAAATCTTTAAACTAAACAAATATACTTAAAGAACTAACAGGGACTTGAAATGAAAAAATTATTAATTGCGCTAGTTTTACTCATAGCGATAGTAGCAGCGGGTGTTTGGTTTTTATTAAGTAGTGCTGATGGATTAATTAAAGAACAGATAGAAAAACAAGGAAGCAAATTTTTGGGTGTTCCCGTTACAGTATTTAATGTGGACTTAGCGCTAACGGATGGCAGGCTAACAATAAGTGACTTAGATATAGAAAATCCAGAAGGTTTTTCAAAATCAGATGCGTTTAGTTTAGACTCTATTACTTTAGATTTAGGTGGTTCAACGTCAGAACCTTATGTTGTACAAGAAGTAAGCCTGAATGCACCCGAAGTTTTATATGAGCTTGATGCTAGTGGGAAAGGGAACTTGTTAGTATTGAAAGAAAATATAGATAAAATGTTACCTAAAGCAAAAGAAACGCCGCCATCAGAGCCTGGCGCAAACCCATTGGTGATAGTAGAGAATGTCACAATTGAAGCGGTAAAATTGAAACTTGATTTTGAAAACTTGCCTACGGGTGATGTGCAGTTAGAAAAAAAGATATATGAAGTTACCCTACCTACATTCAACGCTGGCTCTATTGGCAAGCCAAATGGTATTCCAGCAGATCAAGTAGGCGCAGCTATAGCTAAAGCCATGTTAGATAACGTGATTGCAAAAGCCAAAGAAGAAGCTAAGAATAAGATTGAAGAAGAGGCTAAGAAAAAGATAAAAGAAGAAGTTGATAAGAAGAAAGATGAGTTAAAAGATAAAGCGAAAGATAAACTTAAAGATTTACTTGGCGGCTAAACCTTTATCTTGATAAATTACAATTCGCAATTAAAGCTTTAATCATTGTAATTATTGCCTTAACGAACCCGTTATGCTCGCGCAAGCGCAATGCTAATCGCTTCAGATACCCGTCATGCTCGCGCAAGCGCAATGCTAGTCGCTTCAGATACCCGTCATGCTCGTGCAAGCGAGTATCTTCTGAAAAAAGCATAGTAACTTCTAGCATTGCTCTAGCTTTGTATATTGCATGGTATTTTGTGTTAATTTATTCTATTGTATGGACGGTCTTTGTATTCGCTAATTTATCGTTGGTGTCGCCAGTTTCAATCTGAGTCTAATCAAATGAAAGATGAGTCATCACATGTATACTTTTTCCACAGTACAAGCGTATTTCAGAATACTAGCCGTTACCTCCGCTATTCTTGTTTTTCTGTCAATCGCTGAGTCTCACGCTAACCAAACTAACAATGCGGAAATACCTGCTTTTTTACCTCTAGCATCTGATGTTCCTATATCTAAAAAATTACCTATTGACGGCGAATGGATGATAAACAATATTCGTAAGCGTATACGGATTGAAGGCGGCAGAGCCTATGCAGTCGATCCATGGTTGCATCTTTTTATTCTAAAAATACAACCACAAATGGTGGTATCAAAAGACTGGCAACGCATTAGTCCAGGTCAATACAGTGGTCAAGACTTACCATTAGTGGGGCCTTTTACCGCTAGTGTTTTGTCAAATGGAAATATGAACATTCAAATTCAAGGAATGTTTGGAGTAGTCAATTTAACTCTTTCACCAATCAGTCTTGACAACCAATTAAAATTCGAACTGGAAAAGCCTAATAATGAGTCTACAACCATTGAACCCCAATCCGTTGTATATGGATTTGATGGTACAGGTAAGAATATGGATCATGGTGAACAAACTAATGTTTTTCACTTTTTAAAAGCACATCGTTCATCCGAGCCTAGTGTTAAAAATGTTTATGCTTCTGGAGTTGGTTCTAATAATGCCAAAAAGTATGGTTTTTCAAATTTAAGCGGTGTGTTTTTTGGTAAGGGTGGGAAAGAAATTGTTGAACTAATGTATAAACAATTAATTAAAAATTATGAAAAGGGACACACTGGCATAGTTATAGTCGGTTTTAGTAGAGGTGCAGCTTTATCGCGTGAATTTGCTAATGTAATTAATGAACGTGGCGATCCATTGATGTACAAAAAACTGAATAGACCCTATGGTAAAGCACCAACTATCAAATTTATGGGCTTATTCGATACAGTCTATTCGTTTGGTTCACCCTTTGGAAAAAATGATTTAGGCTATCGAAAACATATACCCGCAAATGTTCATTTCGTTGCACAGGCTACAGCTAAACTAGAAAAAAGGAATACATTTGATTTATGGTCAATTCACTCGTCTAAGCTCACTCCAAAAACTTGCCCGACAAGTGTCGAAGGAGATAACTTAGATACTTGCACAGGTAGCACTAAAAATAATAATTACCGAATTGAAAAGGAGTTCGAAGCTGGTCATGATGATGTGGGTGGAGCTGAAAAAAATAATCACAATGGCTATGAACCACTAAAATGGATATTAACACAAGCCCAAGCATCAGGTGTACTAATAGAAATACCTAGCCGAAGTGAATACGAAACAGTTCCTAACAACGCAGTTGACCCTATAGGAGACGGTATAGGCAAAAGGCAAATCTATTACCCCAACGCTCCTAATACAATACCAGCTATTTATTACGATGAAGCCAAAAATGGGTGTGAAGGTATGCAAGTATATATATCAGGTACCAAATGCTATGAATGCCCAAATGGATATAAGCGTTATAGCTTCACGCGAAAAATGACACACCCAGAAGCTTGTATAGAGCGAGGTCTAGGTTTTGGCAAAGATAAAACAGTTGCCACATACGTTTGGGGAGCAAATGGTTGCCCAAGGTATCAGTTTAAGTACAAAGGAATTTGCTTGAAGTGCCCTGCGGGAACATCACGTGAACATGTTGCTGGTATTGACACTGGTCAATGTAAAGTTGATTAGTTCTAAGTTAGCATGTAAATAACAAAACAATAATAAAATAAAAAGGTAAATTAATGAACAAACTAACATCGTTTGCACTATCGCTTAGTACATTGGCAATCCTTAGCGCTTGTAATAAAGCACCTGAGCAAACAACGAAAGAGGTTTCAGCATCGCCACAAGCTCAAGAAGAAACTATACAACAATCATCAGCACTTACCGTTGATTCATCGCGCCTAAACATTTATTACCCTGTTGCATTAACCGCAGACTTATCTTCTTACACAGACAACCAAAAAACAATGTTAGGTTTATTGATTGATGCGTCTAAGATTATGGACGACCTGTTTTGGAAACAAGCATACGGAGGAGATAAAGCAACGTTCTTAGCTAGTTTAGAGGATGAAAAGGTCAAACAGTTTGCGGATATAAACTATGGTCCATGGGATCGTCTAAATGGCAATAAGCCGTTTTTGAAAAATGTAAACGAAAAAGCCACAGGTGCTGAGTTCTACCCTGCAGACATGACAAAAGAAGAGTTTGAAGCAGCTAATTTTGTAGATAAAGACGGCCTGTACTCTATGGTACAGCGCACTTCAGATGGCTCACTTGAAGCAGTACCTTATAATCAAGTATTTAAAACTGAATTAAATAAGGCTGCAAATTTACTTTTAGAAGCATCGGAATACGCAGCAAATTCACAATTTGGAAACTATTTACGTTTGCGGGCCGATGCCTTGCTATCAAATGAATACCAGGTCTCTGATTTCGCTTGGATGGATATGAAGAACAATCCAATTGATATTGTAATTGGCCCAATAGAAACATATGAAGATCAACTATATGGATATAGAGCAGCCTTTGAATCATATGTTCTACTAAAAGATATGGCTTGGAGCAAACAGTTGGCTAAATACGCTGCATTTCTCCCAGAGTTGCAAACTGGCTTGCCTGTTCCGGCAGAATACAAAGCGCAAATGCCAGGAACTGATGCTGATCTTAATGCGTATAATGTGATCTATTATGCAGGCCATTCAAACGCTGGCAGTAAAACAATTGCTATTAATCTACCAAATGATGAAGAAGTACAATTAAAAAAAGGGACACGCAGACTACAGCTTAAAAATGCAATGAGAGCGAAATTTGACAACATTATGCTTCCTATTGCAGAGCAACTTATTGTAGAAGACCAAAGAAGTCATGTTACTTTTGATGCGTTTTTCGGCAATACAATGTTTCATGAGGTGGCTCACGGTTTAGGCATTAAAACGGTTTTGGGCTCGGATCAAACTGTACGAAGCGCATTAAAAGAGCACGCCTCGGCGTTAGAAGAAGGTAAAGCGGATATATTGGGTTTGTACATGGTGCAACAGCTTTTAGAAAAAGGTGAAATCTCACAAGGCGTACTTGAAGACTATTACGTGACTTTTATGGCTGGTATATTTCGTTCGGTCCGTTTCGGTGCGTCTAGTGCTCATGGCAAAGCAAATATGATTCGCTTCAATTATTTTCAAGAACAAGGCGCATTTGCTCAAAACGAATCTGGACAATATCTTGTTAACATGGACAAAATGGGCGATGCCATGGTGAGTTTATCAAATAAAATACTAACCCTACAGGGTAATGGTGATTATGCAGGTGTTAATGAGTTGGTCAGTAATATGGGATTGATTAAACCAGAATTGCAAAGCAGTTTAGCCAAGTTGTCAGAAGCAGGTATTCCTGTAGATATTACATTTAAGCAAGGCAAACAAGTATTAGGTTTATAGAACAGATATAAAGTCGCATCTATTAAACACAAAAAAAGCACCCTAAGGTGCTTTTTTAATTTCTAGCAAGAAAAAACTATACGCGTGCTTTTTCTATTACGTCTACTAGCATCCAAGTTTTTGACTTAGATAAAGGACGACATTCAGTAATAGTTACTATATCGCCTTCGTTGCAAACGTTAGCTTCGTCGTGAGCATGTAACTTAGTAGAACGTTTGATAAACTTCCCATAAATAGGGTGTTTAACCGTACGTTCAACCATAACAGTGATGGTTTTATCCATCTTGTTGCTAACCACACGACCTTGTACTGTACGAATTGCTTGTTCAGACATCTTATTCTCCAGCTTTCTGGTTCAATATGGTTTTAACACGTGCGATGTTACGACGTACTGTTTTCAATTGAGCAGTTTGCTCTAATTGACCTGTAGCGTTCTGCATGCGTAAGTTAAACTGTTCTTTTAACAAGTTAGTTAACTCTTCATTTAGTTCGTCTACACTTTTTTCTCTCAGTTCTGTCGCGTTCATTACATCACCGTCCGAGTTACAAAGGTTGTTTTAAAAGGCAATTTAGCAGCGGCTAAAGCAAAAGCTTCACGCGCTAAAGATTCTGGCACACCTTCCATTTCATATAAAACACGACCCGGCTGAATTTGGCAAACCCAATATTCTACGTTACCTTTACCTTTACCTTGACGCACTTCTAAAGGCTTCTCAGTAATTGGTTTATCAGGAAACACACGGATCCAAATTTTACCTTGACGTTTTACATGACGAGTCATGGCTCGACGTGCTGCTTCAATTTGGCGAGCGGTCATACGTCCACGACCTATGGCCTTAAGACCGTAAGTTCCGAAACTTACTTTACCACCGGCAATAGCAAGTCCACGGTTACGACCTTTATGCATTTTACGAAATTTCGTACGCTTTGGTTGTAACATGATTAGCCCTCACGCTTAGGATTACGGCCTTTCTTCTTAGGTG
>DDIL01000118.1 GCA_002338515.1 Glaciecola sp. UBA1851
GCCACCGCTGGGAATGCTGGAACTTTACTGATTGCCAAACCAAGCAAAACAAACAAAGGGATAAGCGTATACCATGCAATGTTAAACTCCTGTAGCAATAAGGCTTGCATTTGTTCTATACGTTCAGCAGACACGCCTTCTTCAACATTAAATCCAAGTATAATAAATAAAACAACTGCAATGGCGAAACTTGGCACTGTGGTCCAAGTCATATATTTTATGTGTTCGAATAAATTAGTGCCTGCAACTGCTGGAGCAAGGTTAGTGGTTTCAGATAATGGTGATAATTTATCTCCAAAATACGCGCCTGATATAATTGCACCTGCTGTAATGGGCAAAGATAAACCCATTCCTGTTGCTATACCAATTAAGGCTACACCAATAGTGGCCGCGGTTGTCCAGCTACTACCAATACTCATAGCCACTATGGCACATATAATCGCACTGGCTGCATAAAAGATACTCGGGCTTAAAAGCGATAGCCCATAATAAATTAAAGTAGGCACTGTACCAGCTAACATCCAAGTACCAATTAACGACCCAACTGCTAGTAATATTAAACACGCCCCTAGCGACATTGAAATACCAGCAATCATGCCTTGTTCAATATCATGCCAGCTATGTCCATTTTTTAAGCCAATAGCTGCAGCTAAAAACATCCCTATTAGCAATGCAATTTGATTTGGCCCATAAGATGAATCTTTGCCGAACAAAAGTACTGCACTAAACATCATAAAAACTAATAGCACTATAGGAATAAGTGCGTCTAACATGCTGGGTTCTTTTATTTGTTGATTAGACATGGTCTCTTCCTTAAAGTACTGAGCGGTAAAACATAAAAGCAATCGCGGCAGGGCAAATAAACTTCACATAATATGGCCATATTTTCCAAAACAAGCCGCTTTCAATCTCTGGGCTACCTTGTTTTAGTTCAGATAATATATCATCTCGTTTCCATACCCAGCCAGCAAATATACATAACGCTAACCCCAGCAATGGTTGGCTATATTCGGTCGTAACAGTTATCACAAGGCCAAATAAAGCACCAAAGTTAAATACAATAATTGAGCTTAAAACAAATACTAGAAGAGTAATATAAACAGTGGCTCGTCTTCTGCGCATGCCTTTGTTGTCAACTAAGTAAGCAACAGGCACTTCAAGCATAGAAATAGAGGAAGTGAGCGCGGCAATTACCATCAATGCGAAAAAGAAAAAGGCAACGAAACTGCCAATGTAACCCATTGAGGTAAATAGTGAGGGCAATACTTGGAAAATGAGGGTTGGTCCAGAAATTAGCTTGTCATTTTCAAAGATGGCGACACCGTTATTTAGCGCAACATACATGGCTGGAATGATAAGCATACCAGCTAACACTGCTACGCCAATGTCAACTAAAGCAACCGATGTTCCTAACTTAGGTAAGTTCTCATGCTTTTGAATATAGGAGCCATACACAAGCATGGTACCTACCCCTAGTGACATTGAGAAGAAGGCTTGACCCATTGCATCAACCATTAAGTCAGGGTCAAGTACACGACTTACATCGGGTACTAAAAATGCCTTCCAACCGTCTATTGCGCCATCTTGTGTGCTGACATATACAATTAAAGCAATAATTAGAAATAATAAAGTAGGCATTAGTCTTACCGACCAGCGCTCTATTCCATTGCTTACTCCGCCTATTACAACAAGGCATGTCATTACCAAAAATAGAGCCATAAACACTAGGCTTCTAGCCGTGGAATCTGCAGTTAACCAACCAATATTCAAAGTAAAGACACTGGATATTGCATCGATGAAATATGAAATCATCCAACCAGCTACTATGGCATAAAATGAAAGAATCAAAATAACGGTTATTGCGCCAATACTACCTGTTACAGTACCAAGCGCATTACCTGAAATCTTTTTGAGTGCATCTATCATGTTAGTTTGTTTGGCTCTACCAATGATGAGCTCAGCCATTAAAACTGGATAGGCTAACAAAAATGCCATGATTAAATACATAACAACAAAAGCGGCACCACCATTCTCAGCCACTTTTGTTGGGAAGCCCCAAATATTACCTAAACCTACGGCCGATCCGGCCGCAGCCAAAATAAACCCAAGTCTGGAGGAAAATTGACCTCTAGCGCTCATAACAACCTCTTTTTATTATTTTTATTATTCCCAGCCTAGATTCAGTATCAGCCTATATTTAATAAAAAACAAATACAGTCAACTTACGTTAAGAAACTAGCACATTGGTTCTTTTATATAAGAATACCAAAAAAGGCGCCGAATGGACGCCTTTTTTTCATTTAAACTAGTGCCTGTTGATCTTTGCAATATGATTTTAGAGCAAAGCACACCAGGCTTAACTTTATGATGCTTTAGAATTTAGTGCATAGGTACCAATTTGAATCATATCAAATGTTATATTCGCCGCTTCACTTAAGAAAGGGTCTATCTCTTCCAATTCGTCAGGCAAGTCATCTTCTAATGTTTCAACCGTTGGGAGTCCTAATCGTTGAAGTCGTTCATTCACTCTAGCTAAGCGTTTTGACTCAGCTTCTGTTCTTTCTTTTAAACGTTCTGACTCTACTAACGAAATGTAGTTTTTATCTTTATTCTTATTATATTCTTCTATATCTTTATAAATATATTGGAACTCAGGATCCTTCATAGCCCGTGCGCTATGTTTTGCAGCCAGTACGTCTAGAGTCGTACTATGGTCAGCTAAGGTAGTGTAATTCGCTCGTTGAATGCTATCCCAAGGTAACGCGGTATCTTCACTGCTTTCACCCCACTCTTCAGGGTTAATCGCTGATGGATATAAAATATCAGGTTTCACGCCTAAATGTTGCGTACTACCACCATTAATTCGATAGAACTTGCCAGTGGTAAATTGAACGGCACCTAATTTATTTTCAAAGAAGTCATATACACGCCCTAACCCTCTATGTTGCTGAACCGTACCTTTGCCAAACGTTTGTTCACCAATAATAATCGCGCGCCCAAAGTCTTGCATGGCGGCAGCAAATATTTCGCTGGCTGACGCACTAAATCGGTCTACCATGACAGTTAATGGACCATCGTAGTAAACAATCCCATCTCTGTTTCTTTCTACATCTATGCGACCACTCTCGTAACGCACCTGAACAACAGGGCCTTTATCAATAAATAAGCCACTTAATTCAATCGACTCTGGCAAACTGCCACCGCCATTTCCGCGTAAGTCAACAATAATACCTTCTACTTGTTCTTTTTTCAGGTCATCAATTAACTTAATAACATCCGCATGTAACTTGTGGTAAAAAGACGGAATTTCAATTACGCCCAGTTTTTTACCTTGGTTAGGGCCATCAGGGGCAATAAATACTTCCGCTTTTGCTTGACGGTCTTCTAACTTAACTTTGTCGCGAGTAATGGCTATTTCTGTTATCTTTTTAGTATCAGTTCCGCCCTTTTGAACTTGCAACTTAACTACCGAACCTTTTGGCCCTTTTATTAAGTCAACTACTTCATCTAAACGCCAGCCTACTACGTCAACAAAAGCTTCTTCATCTTCTTGGGCAACACCAATAATTTTATCTTGAGGCTTTATTTGCCCAGAATTATCTGCAGGACCACCTGCCACTAAACTCATAATAACGGTATGATCTTCTTCGCTTCTAAGTACAGCACCAATGCCTTCCAATGATAGATTCATATCCATTTGGAAACGCTCAGTATTTCGTGGCGACAAATAACTAGTGTGAGCTTCTATAGACCGAGAGAAGGCATTCATAACCGTTTGAAATACGTCTTCGCTATTTGTTTGAGTTAAACGGCGAATTGCCCGTGTATAACGTTTGTGCAAAATCTCTTGCGTTTCTTCCCACGTTTTATCAGCTAGTTTTAAATTTAGTGCGTCATATTTAACGCGTTGACGCCATACTTCATTGAGTTCGTCATTGCTTTTAGCCCAAGTGGCATCTTCTCTGTCGTAGTAAAACTTATCGTTTTTCTCTTCAAAATCGAAATCATTATTTAATAAGGTCAGCGCATATTTAAAACGCTCTTGACGACGCTCTAAATTAGCAAGGTAAATATCATATACAATATCTAAATCGCCTAATCTTATTGCATCATCAAACTTTTTAGAGTATTTCCTGAACACTTCAATGTCTTTCGCAACGAAAAAGTGCTTATTTGAATCAAGTAAATCTAAATAACGCTCAAATACCTGTTCAGACAACTCATCGTCAATTTTTATCTTTTTATAATGAGAGCGTACAAATAAATCGGATATTCGTTTGGCCGCGATAGCATGTTGCTTCTCTTGTGATAGCTCTGGAATAACAAATACTTCCGTCGCTTCTGCCTCTTTGGCTTCTTCAGTATCAGCAAACGTAGCAGGAGCAAAAACAAGACTTAAGGCAATACATAAGGCACTCAGCGAATAGTAATTAGGTTTTTCATTTACGCATTTGTTCCCATCTCGGCAAACTTGTGTGCTTATCTGACCATTTGCAATACTGCTAAATGATTCAGCGCGTTGAAAAAAACTTGAAACTACTTCGCGAAGCTTTAATACATGCATAAATTTACGACCCGTTTATCTGTTATTTTTTAAGAGACTTATTCACTTGGTATAGTTGTGAAGACTTTACTTTGACCGACATTCCTGAACTCAGTTGAACAAATACACCGTCTTTATCTATGTCGGCAATTGTGACTTCAACAGGAGCACTTCCTAACTTTACTAAGGCTTTATTGCCCGCAATAAGTTCACTCGATGTTAGCACTGAATCAAGTTTAGGAACATTTTGCGTGTTTGGACCACGTTTAGAATTGTTGCCACCACGTTTCTGGTGACTAGAAGAAGGTTTAGAATTGGAGGGTGTTTTAGGTGTTTTACCTCTAGGAATGTTCCCACGTTTTGCCCTAGGTTTATCTTCAGCCTTGTCACCATTCTTAGCGTCTCGCTCTTTGGCTTTTTCTGCTCGTAGCTGTTTAGCCTTTTGTTTGCTTTCTTTTAATTGTGTAGCCGCGTGTTCAGCATGTTCTGCTTCAACTAATTCACCATCTTCACCGGTTAAGTCGACTCGTGCGACCCCCACTTTAACAGATTCAAGATAGCGCCAACTGCTGGTGTAATGCCTTAAGCATAAGCGTAACAAACGGTTTGATACGTCCTCATTTTCAGCCAAGTCTTTTGCTAAGTCTTGAAAAATGCCTATTTTAAGCGGCTTAACTTTACCTTCTAGGAAAAAGCATTTTGGGTATTTACTGCTTAAAAATGCCAAGGTTTCTTTTTGATTTGTTGTTTTTTGCTGTTCCATTTAATCCGCTTTTACACTATTTATTTAGTTTTGTTTAAGGATTTAATGTTTAAATTAAACCCTAGTGTTGTATTTATCACACAAGTTTCAACGCTATATATAGCTGTTGATATCTGCATAATTTAGTTGAGTATATTAATGTTATTCATTATCGTTAAGGCTAAAGCTCGTCCACCCCTTCAATGATAGTATCCCAATTATTGATAAGATGATCCACCCAATCGACTAAATCATCGTCATCTAAGTCGTTTAAATGGATATCTTGATGCCAATGCTCCCAAACATATCCTAAAATAAGCTCTATTTTCACAGTGCTTAGGTTATCGTCTATAAGCGCATAAACCATATGTAAAATATCATTCAGCTTATCACTCGCCCCTTCTGGATCATCATGAAAATCTTCCATATCCAAGGGGGTTGATAAAACAGTATGTATATCAATTAAATCTTTCATTATGCGGCCAGTGTAGATTCTAGAATGGTAATAACCTGCTCTAAAAATTGCTGGTCATGTTCAGAAAACCTTGAAAATATAGGGCTATCTATATCTAACACGGCAATTACCATACCATTACGTTGAACTGGTAACACTATCTCAGAATTAGACGCTGCATCACAAGCTATGTGCCCTTCAAATGCATGCACATCGTCTATACGCTGCACTTCGTTTGTTAACGCAGCAGTGCCACATACACCTTTGCCCAATGGAATACGGATGCAGGCTACCTGCCCCTGAAACGGACCTAATACCAACTGGTTTTCTTTATGTAAATAAAATCCAGCCCAGTTTATTTGCGGCATATTGTTAAATAACACTGCACTTATATTAGCCATATTCGCGATTAGATCAGGTTCACCTGCCGTTATGGCCTTAATTTGGTTGAGTAACGTGGTGTAAGTAGCCTCTATAGCGGATGATTGGCTGGATATAGCTGAATTTTCAATGACTAACTCGCTCAATAGCTATCCTTTATGATTTAAAATGAAACATTAGTAATTAATAATCGCGTAGATTATCACTTTAATTGGTGTTGATCAGTTATTTTATAACCGTTTTACAAATTTTTATCACACTAACCAAGTTTGGCGTTTCGAGAAGTGGGAGCTTAGGAATGCCGTTTGGTCAGCTAGTATTCTGCGATTCATTAAATAGAAACGTTCATACATATTAGGGACAAATGGAACCGCAATAAGCTTCATGTTTGCTTCTTCCGGTGTTTTTGCGCCTTTTGCATGATTACAGCGTTTGCAGGATGTTGCTGAATTTGTCCAAGTGTTTTTGCCCCCTCTAGAACGAGGGATGATATGATCGCGTGTTAATTTGCTGGCTTGGAATACACCTGCACAATATAAACAGGTATAATTATCACGCCTAAAAAGGTATTGATTACACAACGATATTTTGCCGCTTTCTTGTGTTATTTTACCATCACAGGCAATAATGGAAGAAAGTTCAAGCTGACTCTGAACCCCTAAATTATTATAACCACCCCTGAGTACTTTTTTAGTCTCTCCGAGTTCAAATAGTACCTTTTCTTGAACATAACATTTGGCCGCTTCTTCAACTGTAATCCAAGTTTGTGGCAGTCCAGATTTATTAAGACGCAAAATAAGCATACATTCACCCTTTATAACCTTAATAAAAAGGCAATAACATTATGAAAAAACTCAATTGCTATAACTTAAACTTTTTTATTTAAATAAAACACAAAAATAGTGATTAAAAAATATTCAGGATGTTTACAAAAGTATCCAAGTGATATGTTTTAAACCGAGGTGTAAACAGGTGAACGTATGTTCACCTGTTTATTTGCATGGTAATAGGCCCTAGAAACTTAGGTCAACATTGTTAGGATAATTTTTGTCAGCTTCAGCAATGAAGTAGTCAATATCTTCATTGAAACGTTTAGCTACACGTTTGCTGTAGTTTAGATATAACTTACCGTTGTAAATTTGAAATGCGTCTTCATCTATGCTGACTAATTTGTCGTTAGCCAAACCAAATGCACAATAACCACCATATTGTGGCGCATACTTTTCAGGATCAGATTCAAACAACGCTTGGTTTTCAGCTGAAGAGAAATGCCACTGGGCACCCTTCCATGTAAAAACATGTTCATCTGCACCTTTCACTGCTTTGTTTTCTGTCCAATAGGCAACCGTATCATAACCATATATTGCTTTGTTGTTAAATGTACCCGTTTCTACTGGCGGATTGGCAAAAGCAGAAACGCTGGCTACCAATAGTATAAAAAATGAAATAATTCGCATGTTTAGTCCTTAAAAGAGCTAGTTTTTTCCACTAACAAAAATTGATTAACAAATATCGATAGGGCTTTATGAATTCACACAATTGCCATCTTGCTTAATATGACAGGCAATGAAGGCTTAATATTTCAAAGATACAATTATTTTTGCAATGGCACGCATTAAACGCAGCGTTAAAGTTGGTACTATTAGGGTCTGTCGTTCTTTGCTATATGAATTTCGTGGCGAACTTTACTCAGTACAAGAAATGGATATCGGTTATGTAAATGCAGTTAATTAGTTTGTGGCAGAAATTTTTATTTAAAAATAGAGGTTAATTCGCTCACATCATCAATTAAAAAATTAGGATTATGTTCAAGTAGCATATCTTTGCTATGCACTCCGTAACTGACTGCAATTCTTGGCATATCAATGGCTTCAGCCATTTGCATATCGTACTTTGTATCACCTATCATCACCGCATTTTTTGGCCGAATATTCCACTTATCTAAAAGCTGAATTAACATATCGGGAGATGGCTTTGATTCTGCTTCATCCGCACAAACACTAGAATCAAAATAATGACCGCTGTTACTATTATTAAACGCTCTATCAAGCCCTCTTCTGGCTTTACCCGTTGCCACGCCTAACACAAAGTTTGGCGCTAGGTGTTCTAGAGTATGAATTGTGTTTCCAAACAGGTTACAAACTGTAGTGTCTTTTTCTAAGAACACACTTTTATAAAACCCACTGACCTCAGTCGCTTTTTCCGTTGTTACATTAAAAAGTTGTTCAATAGCCGGCACTAAACTGATCCCAATGATGTGCTCAACTTGTTTTTGTGTAGGAACAGGCAAATCAGCTAGCACAGCGGCTTTTTGCATACAGGACACAATTTTAGCGGCAGAATCCATTAAGGTGCCATCCCAATCGAAAATAATATGACTAATTTGGTTTAAGTTGTTCATCGTTGTTTTTTTAAATTCTATATGTTGAGGATTATGTCAGAAGTGGAATGTAGTGCAAATATTTAAGTTACGTTGCAGCCTTTTTGGAAATTTTTCTTCCAATAAACATATTTTGAATACATTCTGAGAACTATAATTAAGAAAAAGAATACAGCAAACAATCTAATCGTACCTTCAATTATTGATTCATAGATAATGCTAAATATTTCTTCGAGCGGCTTTCCTTGTAGAATGAAAATTAGAATACCTAGTACACAAAAACACAATACTATTCGGAGCGAATTATACAAAGCTGATTTTATGCAAGTTGGGATATTGATCATGTAAAACATTATCTTGTCTTTCGTATGCTTTTTCACTTTAACAATTTGTATTTGAAGGCATTAGTATATATTTATTTTTGTTTCATCTATTATTTTTTGAAATGCTTTGCTTACTGTTAAATAGTCAACTAAATCCACTTTGTATGGTAAATTCGATTCGTCGAAGGCTTCGCGCAACGTGGCGAATTTATCCAATGAAAGAGGATAGTCGCCATAAATTGCGATATCTAGATCCGAGTAAAGCCTTGCTTTCCCATTTACCCTTGAGCCAAAAGCACACACTTTTCTGTCTGGAATAATTTTTTTAAGGATTAACTTTACCTCGGCTAATTGTTCGTTATTCAAATCTAACTTTTTCGACATGTTTATTTTAATCGTTCAGTTAAGTTGTTTATCAAACCTTCAGCCTCTTCGATAAATTTTGGTATACCTTCTACAACTTGTAAAGCGACTTTTTGGTCATACGTATGACTAGTTTTTGAGCGCATTTCTCGATATTGTCGCCAGTCGTTCCAATCCCCTAAAATAAGTGACTTCTCGTTTGCACTTCGAATAAGAAACTGAAAACTTTCATTTTCAAATTGTTCAGGGGTAGCAGAAGTAATTTGCATATATCGTTTTAACATTTTGTGTGACAGCTCGTAAGTAAATTCAAATCTTTGAATCAATCCATCGCGGATTTGTTCGTCACTTTTATCTTTAGCATATCGCTCGTAGCCTTCGGTAAGTTTATTAAAAGCTTTTTCTAAAGCACTTATATCTAAATTCATTAACGACTCACTATATATGATAGTTTTCTTATAAAAATTATAAACCTATATTTGCTAAATAGGTAGATTCATGCTTAGGGATGAGTATAAGACGAATTAGCTGGGAGTACTAGTTTAAGCTCACATGGTCATGTGTAAGAAATGTTAATATTACAATTTCTCATATTTCGACATTTAATCCACGCTCCAAGTAGGCTTTGGTATTTAATACAACTAATCCGACAGCCTGACATAACATGTGTATGTATTAGAAAATAATTAGAGCATGCACTTTTTTAGAATAAAAACACTTAACCACTCACTCATCGCATTTGATTCATGATCGGTTTCAACAAATACAACTATTTCATTTAATAACTTCTGCCAAGTCTTAACGTTTCAACTAAATTTTGAAGCGCTTGGTCGTAAGGGGCTTCATATATCACCTGCTCTTCTGTTTTAGGATGAATAAAAGAGAGGGTTTTAGCATGCAAAAACAAGCGTTTACAGCCTAGTTTTTTAATTTCTTTATCAAATTCAGCGTTACCATATTTAGAATCATTGGCAATACTATGACCAGCATATTGACAGTGCACTCTAATTTGATGCGTTCTGCCCGTAATGGGTTTAGCTTCCACTAAAGTAGAAAAATCAAAGGTTTCCAATGTTTTATAATGAGTTTCACTTGGTTTGCCTTCATCGTCAGCAAATACCATTCGTTCACCACTTTGCAGCTGATTTTTCTGCAACTTTGCACTTACTTTATGACGTTTTTTAGGCCATTTTCCAGCAACTAATGCATGGTAAGTTTTATCCATTTGGTTATTTCTTAACTGTTCATGCAAGTGTCGCAAAGCTGAACGCTTTTTGGCAATTGTTATACAGCCCGATGTGTCTCTGTCTAATCTATGTACTAACTCCAAGTAGGGAGCATTAGGCCTTAACGCACGTAAAGCCTCAATTAATCCATAATTTAAACCACTACCACCGTGAACCGCTATGCCAGAGGGTTTGTTTACGATTATGAGGCGATCATCTTCATACAGAATAGCCTCTTCTATAAATGAAATTTTACTTGTGGCGGGCACATTACTTGATGACTCCTCGATTTTTACAGGTGGAATACGTATTTCATCATTTACTTGAATTTTGTAAGTAGGCTTGACCCTTTTTTTGTTTACTCGCACTTCACCTTTTCGAAGAATTCTGTAAATTTTACTTTTAGGCACCCCTTTTAGCACTCTCATTAAGTAGTTATCGATACGCTGTGCGTCTTGGTCATCTTCAATGGTAACAAATTGCACTTTATCGAACTGCTCTGACATAAATACTAGCCCTTAACTACTGATTAATTTAACTATTTGGAAATAAATAGAGTATGCGCTTTTGTAATCTTATGATAGTATCCAACGCAATAGAAGAACTGTGTTGGCAAATAGTTTGCTCATTATCTTGCTTAACCTATTGCAAACACTGGCTTCTAGAACTGTTTATACCTAACTGTAATTGAGCAAGCAAATTTTAATTACGTGGCCACATTTCATCGAATATTTGTTTTCTGAACTGGCTTCAAACTTGCTTAATTCACATTGAGTTTTAACATTTAAGTGATGATGCACACAGTAATAACTGTAGCTACTTTCCTTACGAATTCAGAGCAATACTGCTCTACAGGCAAGTTCAACACTCATAGAAACTCAATTACTAAGGTTAGTATAAACCGAATACACGATGAATTTATTGTGATTTTTGCGTCCTAGTGTCAAAAAAATCACGCATTGAAAATATGCAGGCTAACAAGCTCTTATGGCAACACTGTATGAGAAAGCATGCGGTGATAACTGAAACGAAATAAATAGAAGTTTAAAATAATTTTTTTAAAGTCCGAAAGGCTATCAGTTGTTATGAATAAACAACGTGATAAACAAAACGAATAATGGTACTAATAATCGGTACTGAAGTTGGAAAAGTTTAAAGGTTAATAAGCGTAAACCGAAGTAAATATAATACCTTCGCTATACCTGTCGTTTATACTTAAAACTGAACAAGCAAAAGTTGCAAATATTGTAGTAGTGTCAACCTAGTTTATTACCCAAAAGATGTACTAAATTATACGAAGCACATAGTGCAAAATAGTATTATTCGGCAATAACATTAGACGTTATTGCAAACGTTAGCAAACATACAATTGCAGGTTAGTTAAGCGTTATTCTTTGTATGAATAACAACAACTTACTTTACGCAATCACAATTTGTTAATTAACAAAATTATTGAACCGTAAACTAATCATAGTTTATGACATATCACTTCTACCCTATTAGCAACTTGCTAATGCCGCCTAAAGTTTATAGACCTGCAACTAAAGCAGAGCTAATAATATGAAAAGAATGCTAATAAATGCAACACAGCAAGAAGAATTGCGAGTTGCCTTAGTAGATGGACAAAAACTTTACGACTTAGACATAGAAAGCCCAGGTCACGAACAGAAAAAAGCAAATATATATAAAGGCACCATTACTAGAGTTGAACCTAGTTTAGAAGCCGCGTTTGTTGACTACGGCGCAGACCGCCACGGTTTCCTCCCATTAAAAGAAATTGCCAAAACTTACTTTCCAAAAGACTATCGATACGATGGTCGCCCAAGTATTAAAGAAGTTATTTCCGAAGGTACTGAAGTTATTGTTCAAATAGATAAAGAAGAACGAGGCCAAAAAGGAGCTGCCCTTACAACCTTCGTATCTTTAGCAGGTAGCTACCTTGTTCTTATGCCAAACAACCCGCGCGCAGGTGGAATATCTAGACGCATTGAAGGTGATGAACGAACTGAATTAAAAGCGGCATTAAGCGAATTAGATTTACCTAAAGGTATGGGCTTAATTGTTAGAACAGCAGGCGTAGGCAAGTCTTCTGAAGAGCTAAAATGGGATTTGGGTGTACTAGTTCATCATTGGGAAGCCATTAGTGAAGCCGCTAATAGTAAACCTGCACCGTTTTTAATTCACCAAGAAAGTAACGTTATTGTGCGGGCTATTCGCGATTATTTACGTCGTGATGTAGGCGAAATATTAATTGATGACAAAAATATTTATGATAAAGCCCTACAACACATTGAGCTTGTTAGACCCGACTTTGTTAGCCGTGTAAAACAGTATACTGGGGAAGTGCCATTATTCTCACACTACCAAATAGAAACTCAAATTGAATCAGCCTTCCAACGCGAAGTACGTCTTCCTTCTGGTGGCTCTATCGTTATTGACCCAACGGAAGCATTAACGTCTATTGATATAAACAGTGCTCGCGCCACAAAAGGCGGTGACATTGAAGAAACAGCGTACAATACTAACTTAGAAGCCGCCGATGAAATTGCTAGGCAATTACGATTGCGCGACCTAGGTGGCTTGGTTGTTATTGATTTCATTGATATGACGCCAGTAAAGCACCAACGTGAAGTTGAAAATAGAATGAAAGATGCAGTACGTTCAGATCGTGCTCGTATCCAATTAGGCAAAATTTCTCGCTTCGGTCTGTTAGAAATGTCCAGGCAACGATTACGTCCATCGTTGGGTGAATCAGCTCATAACGTATGCCCACGATGCGATGGTCACGGAACCATCCGTGGTATTGAATCTTTAGCGTTATCAGTGTTAAGAATAATGGAAGAAGAGTGTATAAAGGACAATACTGGGCAAATTGAAGCACAATTGCCAGTAACTGTCGCCACATATTTACTTAATGAAAAACGTGCAAGCATTCAAGCGTTAGAAGCACGACATACTGTTCAACTAGTTGTTATTCCCAACCCAAATTTAGATACACCTAAATTTCAGATATTACGCAGAAAGTCATCAGAAGTGCTGTCAGACATGAGCTATAAAGTCGAACTACTTGCTGAGCAAGACACGGCCGCTGATACTCCCGCTGCAAAAACAGCAAAACGTGAAGAGCCGATGCTGCAAGGTATGACTGCGCCAGCGCAAGCCCCAGCCCCTGCGCCCGCCTCTGTAGCGAAAGCTGAAGATGCAAAAGAAGAGCCTGGATTATTTGCTCAATTGGGTAAATGGTTATCTAACATATTTGGTTCACCTGAGCCTGTAGTAGAAGTTAAAAAGCCGGCAAACCCAAAACCAAATCACCAAAACAAACGTCGTAACACACGTAATGGTCCGCGCGATGATAGAAACAGAAATCGTCAAAACAAACGTGGTCGCAATGACAATAGAAACAGCGAAAATAGACATGACAACCGCTCTGACGAAAAACGTAATCAGCACAAAGGACCACAAGCTAAACACGCTGGTAAACATAACGATAAGGTAGCGAACAAGTCTGTTGATAAGCAGAATGAAAAAGCATTAGAAAAGCCGAATCAAGCAGCAAATAACGAGCAGCCAGCAGATAAAGCACCTCGCCAGCCTCGTAGAAAACCACAGCAACGACGCGATAGACGTCCAGTTCGTGCAAGCGTGAGAGTGTCTGATGATATGCCAATATCGAATGCAAACGAAGCGCAACAAAATGACGTGGTAGAAAATACAGCCACAACTGATGCAATGACAACTAGTGCAGTGAGTCAGCCTATGCAAGTTGAAAATGCACAAAATGTAGCAGTAGAAACAAAAACGACTGAACCGAAAGCAGATCCTAGCGTTGAAGTTGCCCCTCCATCAGTAGAAACAACAATTGACGTGACTGATGAAAAACCAAAAGACGACACTTCAGTTTCTAAATCAGAAACGAGTGAAGCAGCAAGCAAATCAGTTGCAGAAGAAACCAATGATTCAGAAGTAACTGAATCATTGGATGAAGCCGATAAAGCGAATGCTACCAAAGGCCGGGCCCGAGGTCGTCGTTCAGCGCGACATGTTCGTTCTTCTGGTCAAAAACGCAAGCCTACTGATCAAGACGCAAGCAAACAGGTAGAATTAATGTTTGATGCAGAAGTATCCAAACAGCAAGAACTTCAGGGTGAAGATACTACAAAACCTGATGTTCAAGTTTCTGATGATTCTGTGCCAACTGTTAACATCGATGCCGATAACGCTAGCACTAACGAAATAGAACAAATTGTTTCATCAGATACACCTGACGTTCAAAGCGAAGCGCAAGACCCAGTAGCGAATATTGAAGCAGCAATACAAGAACCTGTTCAAGATGAATTATCATTAGATGAGCAAGCTGTTGAAGCCGAAAAAGCGGCTGCAAAAGAGGAAACGGAAGGTGCAGATGAAACTCCGTCTGAAGCCAATAGTCAGACTGAAGACGTGCAAAGTACACCTACAGAAAGTGCAAAGGTTGAAGCTATGCCAACGGCTGATACTAAACCTGAGTCATTGGATAAAGCAGAAGAAGTAAAAGGCACCGAAGCACCTGTTGCAGAAACGCCTGTTCCAGAATCTAAGCCAAAAACAGTTATTAAAGTGAAAGAAGAAATTGTTAAGGTCTATCAGGGTATTAACTTTACTTCTTCCCCAATGACACGGCCTGATCAAATTGAGAGTGAACAGACCGCTATAGCAACTCAAGCAATGGATGAATCTAAAAGGCTAGCTTATGTTGCCTCAGATAACAGCGCAGCATTAAGTAAGGCAAAATCTACCGCAAATAGTCCTGCAACTAACCCTGAAAAGGTTGTTGAGAGCGAAGAGTAACATCGAGCCGTACTATTAACTTTTAATAGTGCGTCTTTAGTTAAATTTATACTGCTAGCAACAACTAATCAGCAATAAACAAAGAAAAAGCCCTTAGACAAATCATCTAAGGGCTTTTTTATCTATCACAACAACTAGTATTATTTGGCTTTCTTCGCAGCCGGTTTCTTTTTAGCGACTGACTTCTTAGCCGCGGTTTTCTTAGCAGCAGGTTTTTTACGTTTGTCGTCAACTACCCACTTTTTATCTTGATACCAAGCAGACCAACCGGTTGCTTTCTTATCTGCAGTTTCTGACATCACATATTGCTGCTTCGTTTTTCTACTGTATCTTACAATCGTTGGGTTGCCGTCTGGATCCTTTTGAGGCGCATCAGCTAAGTAGTAAAATTTAGGCGATATTCTATCTCTAAATTGTGCTAATTCAGCCACCAAAGGCGCCCTAGTTTCCCTTGATTTAGGGAAAGTCGAAGCCGCTAAAAAGATACCCGATGCACCATCGCGTAGAACGAAATGTGCATCTGAATTTTCACATTCTAACTCTGGTAAAAATACAGGATCTTCTTTAGGTGGCGCGGGTTCGCCATTTCTTAATAACTTACGAGTATTTTTACACTCCTCGTTCGTACAACCGAAGTATTTACCAAATCGACCATTTTTAAGCTCCATGTCACTTTGGCATTTGTCACATTCAATAATAGGGCCGTCATACCCTTTTATTTTAAATGTACCTTTCTCAATCTCATAGCCCATGCAGGCTGGTGCATTACCACAAATGTGTAGCTTGCGATTTTCATCGACTAAATAGCTATCCATAGCGGTTTCGCAAACAGGGCATCGTTTTTTCGCTCTTAACGCTTCTGTTTCTAGCTCTTCTTCGTCATCAACCTTTACCACTTCATCGCCTGGCGTTAGGTTCATCGTTTTTGTACAACGCTCTTTTGGAGGTAACGCGTAACCCGAACAGCCTAGGAAAACACCTGTACTGGCGGTTCTCAAGTTCATATGCCGATAACAGGTAGAACATTCAATATCAACTGGCACAGCTTGATTTGGCAGCATGCCGCCGTCATCAACATCTTTTTCCGCACCTGCTAATTTTTCCGAAAACTCGGCATAGAAATTATCTAATACTTTTTTCCATGACAACTCTCCATGAGCAATATCATCTAAGCGCTGTTCCATGTTTGCTGTGAAGTCATAGTTTATTAAGTCGGCAAAGTTATCAACCAGCCTATCATTTACAATTTCACCCATTTTTTCCGCATAAAAGCGTTTATTGTCAAGCCTGACATAGCCTCTATCTTGAATGGTAGAAATAATGCTGGCATATGTAGATGGCCGCCCTATTCCTCGCTTTTCTAATTCTTTCACCAGTGAGGCTTCATTAAATCTTGCGATAGGTTTAGTGAAGTGCTGTTTAGGGTCAAGCGCAGTACAATCAAGCCCTTGCCCTTCTTTTAAATCAGGTAGTTCTGCCACCCCATCATTTTTCTTTTTAATTTGGTTTAATACACGTGTCCAACCGTCAAATACAAGCACTCGTCCTTTGGCAATTAGCTCATAACCATTTGCATGCACTTTTATATTGGTCGCATTATATTTTGCATTAGTCATTTGACATGCTAGGAACTGACGCCAAATGAGCTCATACAAGCGCTGAGCGTCTCTTTCCATATCACCTAGGCTAGTTGCCTTAATATTCACATTAGACGGGCGTATCGCTTCATGAGCCTCTTGTGCACCATCTTTACTCCCATAACGAATAGGGTTGCCAGGCAAATACTTATTTCCAAACTCTTTTTGGATGAAATGTCTGCATGCATCTACCGCTTCACTCGACAAATTGGTTGAGTCGGTTCGCATGTAAGTAATGTGTCCTGCCTCATACAGTCTTTGCGCCATCGTCATGGTTTTTTTCACACCAAAACCTAGTCTAGTACTAGCAGCTTGCTGCAAAGTAGAAGTAATAAAAGGAGCCGATGGCCTGCTTTGGGTAGGTTTGGATTCGGTACTTGCTACGTTAAAATCAGCACCTTGTAATTCAGATACCGCTTGCATTGCTTGTTTTTCATTGACGGGTTTAAACGCTTTGTCATCTTTTTTGGACACCAACATGCGTAAATCGTGGGATTTATCGGCCGCTTTCGTTGATAAGTCAGCATGAATATCCCAAAACTCTTCGGGTACAAATGCTTTTATTTCACGTTCCCGCTCTACTACTAAGCGAACAGCGACTGATTGCACTCTGCCCGCTGATAAACCTCTTGCCACTTTTTTCCAAAGCAATGGAGAAAGCATAAAACCAACAATTCTGTCCAAAAAGCGCCTAGCTTGTTGAGCATTAACTCGGTTAATGTTGACTTCGCTAGGATGTGAAAATGCATCTTGGATGGCTGTTTTGGTGATTTCATTAAATACTACACGCTGAAATTCTTTACCTTTGGAGTCTAACAACTCTTGAAGATGCCAAGCTATTGCCTCTCCCTCTCTATCCAAATCCGTTGCGAGATATATAGTATCTGCTTGTTTCGCTAGCTTTTTAAGTTCATTTACAACTTTTTCTTTACCTTGCAAAATTTGATAATGAGCATGCCAGTTTTGTTGCGGGTCCACCCCCATTCTGTCTACAAGCTTGCGGTATTCATATTCTTTTAAGTATTGTTGCTTCTCGCTGTCACCCCAAGTATTGAGTTCTTTGGCGGGTTTTTTAGGCTCAACTAGCCCAAGAGACTTAGTAGGTAAGTCTCGCACATGCCCTACACTCGATTTAACAATAAAATCGTTACCTAGATATTTATTTATTGTTTTTGCTTTGGCAGGTGACTCTACAATTACCAGTGATTTGCCCATTTATGAATAAAAACCTTTTATTAATAGATAATTGGCACATTAAAAATAAACATTAATAAGTGCTCGTGCTACTTTTTCCTTTTTAAGATATATCTGCAAAGTGAATAGAAAACAAGCTTAGCTGTATAAATATCTGCAATTAAATTCAGAAGTTATTGTTTTTAATAAGTTTTTCTAAAATAATTATTGGAAACTACATTTAAGTCAGTATAATTCGCCCACAATTTGATTGGTAAAACTGTTTTTTATCAATTTTTAATGCTCTTAAAAAGGTTGGGGATTATGTCAGCAATTGAAGCGAATTTCGATGGATTAGTGGGTCCAACTCATAATTATGCAGGATTGTCGTATGGAAATGTTGCATCTAAGTCAAACGCAAAAGCGCTAAGCAATCCAAAACAAGCTGCATTGCAAGGTTTGGAGAAAATGAAAGCCTTGTCGGACATGGGCATGTTTCAGGGAGTATTGGCACCGCAAGAACGGCCTGATGTTTATAGTTTACGCCGCCTAGGATTTTCCGGCACTGATGCAGAAGTGATTACAAAGGCATCCAAACAAGCGCCAGAAATATTTTTAAATTGTTGCTCTGCATCAAGTATGTGGACCGCAAATGCAGCTACCGTATCTCCTAGTGCAGATTGTGCAGACGGTAAAACTCATTTCACGCCAGCTAATTTAACAAATAAATTCCATCGTTCAATTGAACCCCAAGTTACTGGCAATATTCTAAAAGCAATTTTTAGTGACACTGATCACTTTGCTCACCATGAACATTTGCCTGAGAATGATCATTTTGGTGATGAAGGCGCAGCCAACCATACGCGATTCTGTCGCCATTATGATGAAACAGGTGTAGAGTTTTTTGTGTTCGGTAAATATGCATTTGATGGTTCAAAACCCGCTCCAACCAAATTCCCTGCAAGGCAAACCTATGAAGCGAGTGCTGCTGTGGCGCGTTTGCACGGCTTAAATGAAAGCAATGTAGTGTATGCGCAACAAAACCCTGATGTAATTGACCAAGGGGTGTTTCATAATGATGTTATTGCAGTGGGTAACAAAAATGTGCTTTTTTATCACCAGCAAGCTTTTTTGAATACACAGCAGGTAAAAACAGATATTAATCATGCTTATGCAGATAACGACTTTCATTTTATTGAAGTACCAACCGAGCTAGTTTCAGTTAACGATGCAGTGAAGAGTTATTTATTCAACACTCAGTTAATTAACCTACCAAATTCCGACATGGTAATTATTGCCCCTTTAGAATGCCAGGAAAATAAAGCGGTCGACACCTATTTGAAGCAATTGGTGGCGAATGATAACCCTATAAAACATGTACATTTTTTTGATGTTAAACAAAGCATGCAAAATGGTGGTGGGCCGGCTTGTCTTCGATTGCGAGTGGTATTAAACGAAATGCAACAGCGAGCGGTTAATCCAAACGCAGTCATGAATGATGTGTTGTATACCAAATTGACTACGTGGGTGAATAAACATTATAGAGATCAGTTAAGCGCCACTGACTTAGCCGACCCACAGCTATTGATTGAATCGCGGGCCACCTTAGACGAGTTAACACAAATAATGGATTTAGGGTCGGTTTATCCGTTTCAGCAAATTTAAGATTTGGGTTTAAAATAATCCTATTGGATTTAAACGATAAAACTGACTATTTATTTAAAGATGTATATGAATAAAAAGCGCTAGGAAATTTACATTTACCTAGCGCTTAGCCCTTTAACAGTCTAATAAAGTTTTATCTAACTATTCTGTATCGTCACAACTATTGCCTAGACCATAAGGACTATTTGGTGGTTGATTAGTAATAGGCGACAAGTCTGACGTTGCAACTCGCAACCTATAAACTTGTGATTGACTTGATTCTGTACCAGAAGACTGACCAAACACCTTAATTATGACTGAATTCCAATAACCAAATTGTTTAGGATATCGAATTTGTAGTGTAGCAAGTCCAAACTCATCTGTACGAGTGATGTTGTCTTTAAAGCTAATTGAGGCAACGTTACCGGGTGTTAATTCACCGTCACGATTTCGGTCTTCTCTGTAGTCTTCATTGCCGCCGTCATCTATTATCAATCCCTGTAATCTGCCATCGCGATTTAAATCTTCATTGGCGCACCCTTCAGTAGGGGTGGTTTCAATAGCAAAGTACAGATTATTTGTTTCATCCCATTGCCAAAAACCTTTACGATATGAACCAGCATCAGTCGGCGTTAAAGAAGCCGTTAATTCAGCATCAGCAATTGGTCTACCAGATGAATCCGTTACAAACACTGCAAACTCTTTCAAATACGTAGAATCATCAGGAGTTTGAATTGTATTGCCTGTACCCAAACTGATATCAAACGCTCTGTCACCCACAGTAAGTGTCGTGGTTTCTGAAATACCATCACTGTTAGCCTCAATTGTGACACCATTGTCACCACTTACACCATTTGAGGTATAAACAGTCGAGGCTATACCATTGCTGTCTGTTATGGCAGAGTTAGGTGAAATACTGCCGCCAGAAGAGTCTGAAGTGAGTCTAAAGGTAACTTCTTTACCTTTTACTAAGTTGCCTTTACCGTCTCTTATCATGGCCGTAATGGTCGCAGTTTGACCTTCTGGACCAATTAAATCTGGCGTAGCATCAACAATGATGTTGTCAACCTCTGTTGCTACAAATTCAATATTGGTTCTTGCTGTCACCTGGTTATTATCGCTGTCTGTACCAATCGCTGATATTGAAGCTGGACCTGCAAACTCAGACCTAATAGTAATGGTCGCTTCACCTTGAGCATTAGTTGTTACCGTACTGCTATCAACCAACGAACCTCGTGATGTAGATACATCGATTGTGCCATTAGCAAAGGCTACGCCATTCTTATTCCAGCGCAATGTCAATAAATAGCCTTGATTAAGATCCAAGCCAACAACAGGCACATTAACAAAACTAAAATCATCTTCTTGCACGGCAATATTAAATTCGGTCGTCGCATTTAAAGCGGTGGCTGTTATTTCAGTTTCACCACTTATTGTTGCAGTAAAATCAACCGTTACTTGACCATTTTCACTGGTATTGGCTGTTAATGCACCTTCAACACTATCTGTTCTAACACCATTTCTTGTGTAACTTAATAAGCCTCTATCAACCATTAAGTTAACCGCTTGACCAGCAATGCCGTTGCCGTCCGAATCAGACAACACAACCGTTATTGGCGCACTATCATTTAAAATAACTGAACCTGGACCATTTATATTAACTTCCGTTCCTACCACGTCTATTTCAAGATTTTGCGATAGTGGCCCAGACGTCGCGCTCACCGTAATGGTTCTATTTTCTTTATTATTTCTTGTGCTGAGCGTTGCGCGCGCAGTGCCATCGCTACCTGTTTGAGCGTCAATATCAGTAAGCGAAGCATTTTGATCAACAGCAAAAGACACAACAATGCCAGGTAAAAGCACGTTTTGATCATTCTTAACTACTGCAATAAGTTCTATTTCATCACCACCGCTTGATGCTAACTGTACTGCGTTAGAAAAGAGTTCTAAGGTGGTTGGAACAGCTTGTTGGGTCCCCAAGCTTTGGAAACCAGCCGTAATTGACTCCGCATTTTCGATTCCGGCGGTAACCGTGCCACTGCCGCTTACAGTGCCAACAGTCATTTGTATACTCGCAACACCGTCAGCGTTAGTGAGCGATGTCTGTGTGTCATTACTAAAATTAGCTAGACCGGGCAAACTTAATAAAAACTGTATCACTTGGCCTTGAACTGGATCACCACTTTCATTGGTAACCAATACATTAACGTTAATTGGTGAACCATCCGCTAACACAGTAGTTTCAGCATCCTCAGAATCAACTAAAGACATACGCAGTGTAACCGGCTGCTGAGTACTGGGAACAGGATCAGTGTCAGCTTCTTCTCTGGTAAGCGGTTCGCCACTCCCACCACATGCTGTGATCAAAAAAAGTGTAGCGAGGTATAAAATTATCAACTTAGCGGTTTTCATGCTATCTCTCATCTTGTACGAATTTTTTTTAGGCGATTTCACATAACTGCGAATACCAGAGTGTATAAAAGGATTTCGATTTTGCGTTATACTTGTTAATCTTAGGTATTCAGACTAATAACCAAAACAATAGGTCTTTTGATGTCACTTCCAGAAACAAAACCGAATTTAACCTTACGAATCTTTATCGGCATGCTTGCCGGAATCGTTATAGGCGCTTTAATACAATTTTCATATGACGAGACAGGAGATTTTGTTTTTTCATTATTAGGTATTAATTTTTCTTTCCAAGGCTTCTTTGTTCAAGGGGTATTCGAGGTTGGAGGAAAGATTTTTGTTAA
>DDIL01000148.1:0-19506 GCA_002338515.1 Glaciecola sp. UBA1851
TGAACAAAATGATAAGCATCAGTTCTATTTCAAGCCATTATGAAATTATAGAATCATTAACTAAATGCAACATCAACCATTCGAATCGCAAAAAGGTTTTAACCCAAAATTTAGAATAGAATTGAATCAAATAAAGCTAATTCGAATGCCAAAAAACATCCAATTGCGGTCATACGAAATCCAATTTTTATAAGAATTGAAAACTCAGATTATCAATAAGATTTGAAGCTCCGACATGCCCCTTTAGTGACAAAGCTGCCGATAGTTCTTTACTATCTTTACTAAATTTTTGCATTCTGATTTTTGGGTGAGTTTACACTATATTCTTTCGTAATACTCTTTGTACAAAAGTCATTATCAATAAGGTCAATAGAACGATACCTATTTTGAGTAACAACAAGATAAGATTTGTTTGGAGTAAATCTCGTAAAGAGTCTTTCGCGTCAGACAAAGCTTTTGACCGAAGTAAAAATTCCTCTCTTTTTTTTACACTCTGCATAGAAGGTTTATACTTTTTCCAACTCGATGTTTCTCCCATTCCTTCATCATAATAGGGTAAAAGTAGACCGTCGTTTATAAAAATCAACTCTACTATTTGCTCGCTGGGCGTGGTGTTATATGCTGAATAATAAGGCCTAATTGACATTATAGGATCGTTCGAAAACGGCTCATCAAGTTTTTCCAAATGCGTTGAGAATACTAAAGCTACCACTGCTGGTGCAGCTAGAGAGTATCCTAAAAGAAATGTTAAAAAACCAGTATGAAAGCTTTGTTTAGTTCTGTCCTGCTTGCAATTTATTTGCGTATGTATTGAATGAATCAGGCAGAAAGAAATCAATCCTGTTCCAGTCAACACAAACACCAAGAGTGTATTTGGATAAGAAGATAAGTAGTCTTTACCAAATAACCTCAATATCCCATCGAAACAAAATAAGATATAGGTAAGCTGATATATATATTTCAAAGGCGCATTTTTCCAGTTGGTTGGCTAAAGACATCGCACCGTAATGGGGACGCACATTAAATGTAAAGTCTTTTAAATTTAATATCTATAGAAAATTGGCCTACCGTTAATTTTAACAGAGTTCGAGAATACTGATAAGAGCATGGCAAAGTCTAAAATGGGCGTCAAATTACCTGTCAATGAAAACCTAATTACTGATACTTTTTGCTCAAAAGGCATCAAAAAGCAACGTCCGGTAACTGCCTCTTAGCAGACCACCGCCTGCGCGGTGGTGACGGGCAGGAAACTGCCTCTCAATGGCCATTCAAAACCCAAAAAAATGTTAAAATTTATCATCAATCGACAATTTGGCACTATTTTTCTATTTTTTTCAAATACCTATTAAACGTCCAAAAGAAAATATTTAATGTTAGCCATTGATAAATAATAACTAGCACAAACCTCTACATTCATTAATACAACAACAGACAGATTAACGAAGAAGAGAGTATATGCATAATTTTACATTTAAAAATAAAACAGAAATTCTTTTTGGAAAAGGGCAAGTCCAAGAAATGCGCTCGCGTATGCCTAATGATAAAAAAATCTTATTTGTTTACGGTGGCGGTTCAATTAAGAAAAACGGCATTTATGATGACGTACTAAAAACTCTTGAAGGTTTCGACTATGTTGAGTTTTCAGGTGTAGAGCCTAATCCAACTTACGAAACCTTATCGAAAGCGGTAGAAATAGCCAAAACGCAAGACATAGGATTTATATTAGCAGTGGGTGGTGGCAGCGTGATAGACGGTGCCAAATATATTGCTGCAGCAGCCCATTACGATGGTGACGGTTGGGATATTTTAGTCAATGGTGCGCCTGTTACAACCGCTCTACCTATTGGTGCAGTTTTAACTTTGCCCGCAACGGGCTCAGAAAGTAATGGTAATTCAGTTGTCACTAAAAAAGCTACGTCACAAAAGCGTGCGTTTGGTACACCGGTTGTTCAACCTGAATTCGCAGTACTTGACCCATCTTATACATTTTCTTTGCCTACAAGGCAGATATCAAATGGCGTAGTAGATGCATTCGTACACGTAATTGAGCAGTATTTGACGTATTCAGTCAATGCACCGCTGCAAGACCGATTTGCCGAAGGGATTTTATCTACGTTAATTGAAGAAGGGCCAAAAGCATTAGCTAATCCAACCGACTACGATACTCGCGCAAATGTTATGTGGTCTGCGACCATGGCGCTAAATGGTTTAATTGGGCAAGGTGTGCCGCAAGATTGGGCAACGCATATGATTGGACATGAGTTAACAGCTCTATACAACCTTGATCACGCTGTTACATTGGCAATTGTATTACCCCCGTTAATGTATGTTCAGCAAGATAAAAAACGCGATAAGTTGATTCAATTAGGTGAGCGAGTGTTTGGTTTGCAAATGGAGGACAAAGACAAATTAATCGAAGAAACTATCAAGCAAACGCAAAATTTCTTTGAAAAAATGGGTATTCGAACAAAACTTAGCGATTATGAACTAGCGGCTGATGAAGTCACTAAAGCTATTGATAACCTCAAGAAAAATGGTCATACCGCTTTAGGCGAACATCAAGATATTACGCCTGAAATAGCCGATAGAATTTTGACTTTAGCGATATGATCTAAGGCCTAGTTGGGTTTAAGTTTCCCTCAAAATAATTTTTTTAGATGGTCATTCGTTCGAGTGGCCATTTTTTAGACTTACAGACACTAATATTTCTTCTTGATTAAATCTTTCATTAGCGCAGCGTTAAAGTGCTATCTAAAATTGAATAATTATATAAATAGGCTTACATTTACGGAGTATTTAAAACAATTATAAAGGCTTCATATGAAACTTCGCTCATCAACTCTCACTGTATTAGTTGGCTTAACTGCTTTTTCGTCATTTAATATTCAAGCCCAGCAATCGCCAGTTACCATTTCTAATCAGCTTGAACAAAAGGTAATTGAGTGGCGACGAGATTTACACCAAAACCCCGAATTAAGTAATCGCGAGTTTCGTACGTCTAAAGTTGTGGCTAAGCATTTAACCGACTTAGGATTGGAAGTTGAAACGGGCGTTGCTTTTACTGGCGTGGTTGGCGTGCTCAAAGGTGGTAAGCCAGGCCCTGTTATTGCCATGCGCGCTGATATGGATGCCTTGCCCGTAGTGGAACAAACCGATGTACCTTTTAAATCAACTGCTGTGTCTGAATACAGAGGAAACGAAGTGGGCGTGATGCATGCCTGTGGTCACGACCTACATATGGCTATGTTAATGGGCGCAGCAGAAAAACTGGCCGCTATGAAAGACGACATAGCTGGCACCATTGTTTTCATTTTTCAGCCAGCAGAAGAGGGTGCGCCTGCGGGTGAAGAGGGTGGTGCAGAGCTAATGTTAAAAGAAGGGATGTTTGAAAAGTATAATCCTGAGGTGGTGTTTGGTATTCATGTTTGGTCGGCAGGCACAACTGGCCATATTTCATATAGAGAAGGTCCGCTAATGGCCTCTTCAGACCGTTTTGAAATTACAGTAAAAGGGCGACAAACGCATGGTTCTAGACCGTGGGGTGGAGTTGACCCTATTGTTGCTGCAGGACAAATTATTGGCAATACGCAAACAATTGTTAGTCGTCAGGTAGATATTACAAAAGCGCCTGCTGTTGTGAGTTTTGGCATTGTTGAAGGTGGAGTTAGAAACAATATTATTCCTGATGAAGTTTATTTGGAAGGAACAATTAGAAACTTCGATATGGACAATCGTGCACAAATTTTTGAGAATTTAAAGACGACTGCGGAAATGACGGCTAAAGCAACGGGTGCTGAAGCGCATGTTCACATTGATGAAGGTTACCCTGTCACAATTAATAATCCTGAGCTTACCCGTAAAATGTTACCCACTATTGAGCGTGTAGCGGGTAAAGATAAAGTAGGAATAAGTGATTTAGTAACAGGTGCAGAAGACTTTTCTTTTTATGCGCTTGAAGTGCCGGGGTTATTTGTATTTTTAGGTATTACACCCGAAGGACAAGACCCAATCGCTGCACCAAGTAATCACTCTCCGTTTTTTTATGCAGATGAAAAAGCTCTAAAAACGGGCACAGAGCTTTATGTCAATTGGGCGATAGACTACGCTAAAATGTGAGCTTAACGTTAGTTTTTGCCACCCGTTTGTTTTATGTCTTAGGCCGCTTTTGATGAGACGTTGAATGCAATGCTATTTTTGCTGCTATTTAAGGGCTTGTATATCTTTAACATGTTGCTCAATGTCGAAAATATGGGAGTCGTTTTCATTGTATTGTCTTAACGCGTCGGCCATGTTGAACAAATAGTCTGTATTTGGCCCACTAGGCCCTATGCTTTTATAAATTTGTTCAGCCAGTTTTTGATTGTTGGATTCTGGTTGGTAAACTGGCGCGTCTGGGTCGCCAATATAAGTAATAGCGTTTAGTTTCTCCCCGCAGTGGGTAAAAACATCTAAGCTCTGCCGTAAATAACCATTTTGTTCTCTATGATCAATATCCTTCAATACGACTGGGTCAATTAAATAAGCCATCCCAAAGCATTCTGCATCATTAACTTGATGTATAGTCAACACTCGTCCTGGCTTTTCTGGCGTACCTCTGTGATCTTGGCTTTGCATCCAAAACTTTCGTTCCCATCCTTTAATATATCCAGTTCTACATTCAATAAATGGAAAATCGACCTTGTAAATAAGGGAGCCATACCCGAATATCCAAACAGGCTCATCACCTATAAGTTTTGAATTTGCTTGGTTGTGCGCTTTGGTCGAATACAATTCCATAAAGTATTAAATGCCTAAGGAGTATTTAGTTTAAATTTGAGCGTAATAGATCCATACAATCGCAATTAACTGTAGAGTATTAATCAGAACGGTTGCCATATGATATCGCTTGAACACTTTGGGTTTACCTTCGTCAGTTGCCTTATTAGCAAGCGGCATTAAAGCTTGGCGCGCAATAATAAAGCCGGTGGCAATGGCAGCACTCCACATGCTTAAATAAAGATTGTTATTGACCAACGCAACTACCAATAAAACAATGCTTAGTATGCCAAAATACAAATAATAAAAAGGAAAAAATGCTCGTATAAATGGGCGGGCAATGGTCATTTCTAACTTGGTGAAAACTAAAGGAGCAAACAAAATTTGGAAGGTTACCATTCCGCCAAAAATGACCGCCAACGTTAGTTCTTGTATGAGTGAAAGCATATTTTAGTCTATTTATGAATACAGTTAATGTTTGTACTCAATTTTGTAAAGCTTGGGTTAATACTTCTTATAACTTAGCCGATACCCTACGAAGGCAAGAGAAAGCTCACTCAATTACTGCATGGGTATTGTATGTTTAACGCTAGAATCGTGAAAAAGTATTTGGAAGACTTTAAACAAGATAAGTCTCTTAAAAAACACATAATATTAAAGTTTTTAGCGGTTGGATTATTTCCCGTCGTTGTATTAGGTGTAACCGCTCTATGGCTATTGTCTCAAATGGCTAGTTCGTTGGTTGAGCAAAATCTGAATATGCTTAAAGCTAATAAAGCTATTTCAATTGAAAACTATGCCGAAACAATCGTCAATCAAGTTCTAACGGTTTCTGGCGATCCTAATACTGCCGACAATTTAATTATACTTGCACGAGCTTACAGTGAAGTGTTTGACGAAGCATTTGAACAAAACGACACAGAAGAATTTGATTATGATGAAGATATTTATCTTGAGTCGTTAAAAAGAGATTTATCACAATTTTATAAGGGTGAGTTTGCTCCAAAATACAATACTAATAACTCCTCTAGTTCGATAGATACCAATAATCTTGTTGAAAACCTATCTAGTGCAGCAATTACTCTTCAACACGCTTATATATTTAAAAATGAAGCGCCACTAGGCAGTAAACAAAATCTAGCTAAATCATACCTTGGATCAAAATACGACTTAAACCATCAACGCATACATGAAAGTTTTCGCCCATTTATGGAAAGCTTTGGTTATTACGATATATTTTTAGTAGATAACCGCGGAAATGTTGTTTATTCAGTTTATAAAGAGATTGATTATGGCACGAATCTTAAAACAGGGGCATTTAAAGACGGTGGCCTAGCAAAAGCCTTCAACGCAGTGAACAACTCAGATAGTAAAGACGCATTCTCAATTATAGATTATGCGCAGTATACGCCATCCTATGAGTCACCAGCTGGTTTTATTGCGTCTCCCATATTTAAATATGGTTCGCAGGTAGGTGTATTAATATTTCAATTACCCCTAGACAAAATTAGCAGTGTTATGTCAGAACGTGAAGGTTTAGGTGAAACAGCGGAAATTTATTTGGTTGGTCAAGACAACCTAATGCGCTCCAACTCTTATAAATCGAAAGACAAATATAGTGTGGAAAGTGTATTTAGAAGTTCTGTTAAAGCCTCTTCTGAATCAATAGCAATGGGTTTGCAAGGTGAAAATGGCATAATAGAAACGTCCAATTATTTAGGCGAATCAGTCCTTTCGGCTTACACGCCTGTTAAATTTGGTGATCTACAATGGGCAATGATGGCAGAAATAGAGACAAGTGAAGCCTACGCACCTGTTACTCGATTAGTGTTAATTATTACGATGATTGTTTTCGTCGCAATAATAGGGATTGTGTATTACGCATTGCAGGTGGCCAACAAAATTATTAATCCAATAGTTGCAATGAAACAATCCATGGCAACCATCGCAGAGAATACAGATTTTAGCGAGAGGGTTGTGATAGAACGAGATGATGAAATTGGTGAAACTAGCACTAGTCTTAATATCCTTTTAGAGCGTCTAGAAATTTCAATAAAAGAGGCTAATAATGCTGTGTCTGCAATGTCAAAAGGAGATTTTAGTCAACAAGTCACATCAGACTTTAAAGGCGACTTGCTAACACTTAAAAAAGGTGTAAATGAATCAGCAACTGCAATGGAACGATCTATTACGGCAGTAAATTCAGTCGTAAATGCGTTGGCTAATGGAGATTTTACTAAAAAGATAGATATTCATTTAGAAGGCGAATTAGCCGTTCTAAAAGCAAATGTTAATAGTTCAATATCTACTACTCAATCAGCAATGGGTGAAATTAAGTCGTTGCTAAGCGCAATGAGCGAAGGAAACTTTACCTACAAAGTTGACGCAAACTTGAACGGTGAATTTTCTAATCTTGTTGAGCAGGCAAATACCGCTTTAAATATTGTAAATGAGGCGTTATCACAAATTGATGTGGTAATGGCAGAGGTGGCAAAAGGAGATTTAGATTCGCGTGTTGAAGTTGAATTGCCAGGACAACTAGAGCAAATAAAAAACAACATAAATACCTCTATTGCTGAAGTTGCAAGAGTATTTAATGTAACTAATGATTCATTAAAGCTGGTTTCAAAAGGTAAACTTACCTCAAAAATTTACGATGATTTCCCTGGGCAATTTAATTCACTCAAACTGAGTACGAATGAAACGTTAGAAAAACTAACTGAAGTTGTATCAGAAATCAAAGAAACTGCAATATCGGTAGATGCTAATTCTTCTGAAATTCTACGAGGGAATGAGGAATTGAGTGACCGCACGATGCAACAGTCTGCAGATTTGGATAATACTGCTGTGAGCATGGATGAGATGACCGTAGCCGTAAAACATACCGCTGAGAATGCAATTCATGCTAATCAATTAGCATCAGAAGCAAAAACATCAGCATTAGGTGGTGGTGAAGAGCTTAAATTGGCAGTATCAGCTATGAGTGAAATCAATGAAGCAAGCGGTAAAATTGCTAGCATAATTACTGTTATTGATGGTATTGCATTTCAAACCAATTTATTAGCGTTGAATGCAGCAGTAGAGGCAGCTCGGGCAGGTGAACAAGGACGAGGTTTTGCTGTTGTGGCAAGCGAAGTTAGAAATCTTGCTGGGAGAAGTGCAAACGCAGCTCAAGAAATTAAGCAGCTTATTAATAATACGGTCGAGAAAGTAAATACAGGTTCTGAGTTAGTTGCTAAGTCAGGCAACACGCTTAATGAAATTATAGAACAAGTAGAGAAAGTAAATGATTTAGTTGCCGATATATCTAATGCAACGAATGAACAAAGCATTGGTGTACAGACCGTTCACGCGTCGATGGAGTCGCTAAAGGGCGTGACACAGCAAAATAGCCATATGGTTGAAGAAGGTAAAGCTGCTAGTAAAAACCTAGGCAATAAGGCGACAGCAATGAATAAACTAATGGAATTTTTTGACACGTAAACACTAGAAAATTGGAGTACATAGGTATAACTCGACATACTTCTCTTATTTTCTAATCAATTAACATTTGTTTGGATTCACAACAGTATTCAGTTGGATTCATCACATGCCACTATATACAATTTGAAGGAAATCTCATGAAGATTAATACGCTTCTAAAATACAACCAATTTCGACTATTACTGTTATTGATTGCACTCACATTTAGCCAATCTAACATAGTACTCGCGCAAACTGCTGAAGAATTTGGCGCGGTTATCAATCTTTCAGGTAAGCAACGCATGCTGACTCAAAAAATGAGCAAAGAAATTATGTTAATTGCATTGGATATTGATAAACAAAAAAACCTACAAAATTTAAAGGCAACTTCAAGCTTGTTCGATAAAACTTTGAAAGGGCTTAGAAACGGCGATGCAGATTTGAGTCTGCCCCCTACCACATCACCTAAAATACTTAGACAACTTGATCGTGTTGATAAACTATGGGCTGAGTTTTACCCAATAGTCCAAAATGTTGCTAGCAGTGGGCAAGCTTCATCACAAGATGTGGCTAGTATTTCGGCAACAAATTTAAAATTGTTAAAGCAAATGAATAAAGCTGTTGGAGCGTATGAAAAAGAAGCTGCTACTAGCGGGTTAAAAGCAACTCCTGGTCTTGCAACTACCCTCAATCTTTCTGGAAAACAAAGAATGTTGACTCAAAAAATGAGTAAAGAGTTTTTTATGGTTGCGTTAAATCATGAAACTCCTGAAAACAAACTAAACCTTTTAGAAACATTTACTTTGTTTGAGAGAACGTTACAAGGTTTAAAAGTTGGCGACAGTACGCTTGGGCTTCCTCCAACAGAAGACACTGCGATACTAAATCAGTTAGATAAAGTGTCGTCTTTATGGAATGATGCAAAACCTGTGTTCGTATCTGCCACCTCTCAAGGCGCACAAATCTCAAATGACGATAAGTCAAAGATTGCCAGTTTGAATGTGCCTTTACTGAAAGAGATGAATGCTGCGGTTCAAATGTATGAAGGGTTAACAAAGTAATTAGGTATAGTTGCTCCGTTATCACTTAACAGAAATTAAACAGTCTGAAAGAGTCTTATTAACCCAAGCTAATGTATTTAGTTTGGGTTTTTTGTATTCTAATAGATGCAGTATGAGGTTAAACAAATAAAGCGTGCTAAAACTCATACCGCATAAACAAGCGGAAAATTTCAGAATCTGAAAATTTGGTGTATTCCACTCCTAAATTCACTACCATCCAATCGTAGCTTAAGCCTAGGTGATAAGCTTTTTGGTCAGAGCCTGCATTCCAGTTTTGGAATTCTAATCCTGCATAGCCTTCTAAATCGTGAGTAAATTTATGGCGAATATTAGATTCGAGTGACACGTAGTCAGCATCACTGCCAAACGATTCCACATCGTTTTTTAATTTAATTTCAACATTTCCATAGCCAAGCTGATAGTCAATAACGGTGCTTGATGAAAGCTTTTGTATATAACCAATCGATACCTTCCATATATTATTGTCCATTGTGAAGTCGTTGTAATCATCGTCTGAAAATGCATAGCTCCCTTCTATAAAAAAGCGATTAGATAGTGTTTTACTGGCTCTAAATTCATAACCAAATAAATCAAAATCGCTAAGATCAGCATATTCTGATGATTGCACGCCAATTTGCACAAAATCATATGAAGGCGGTTGCGCATTGGCAAATGGAGTCAGTAATAAAAAGCCAGAGGTGATAAGTAATTTTTTCATAGTTATTCCTATATAAGTTTAAATTTCATATAGAGAATATTTCAAGCAGGGTGAAACAAAGGTAAACAGTTCCGCGTGAGTTAGCATCAAGAGAAAAATATACTAGATAGGATAAATATAATTTAAATAAGATTTAGAGAGATATAAAAATTGAATCGAATGAGACAATATCAAGTGATTGAAATATTGGGATGGCGCGGCGTGAGAGATTCGAACTCCCGACCTATTGGTTCGAAGCCAATTGCTCTATCCAGCTGAGCTAACGCCGCACATCTTCCAATTCGCAAGAGTATACAATAAAAGATTTTATTAGTATTCATTCAATCACATTTTTTGATGTTTTTTTAGTGTTTTAGCTTATTTAATAGGCAGCGACATCACCACATCATGAGCGGTAATAAATAAGGTTTTTTCGTCAGAAGAAAGCGCGCAATTTGCGGTTGCTTTACCAGTATAGATACGGGCTAATAAATCACCCTCCTCAGAAAACAACCAAACGCCACCAGGGCCGGTGGCAAATACTGCACCAGTCGAATGCACCGCCATACCATCTGGTAAGCCAGACAACTTATTCTCTTTTTTAAAATTAGTCGCATCAAACATTGTGCGTTTATTACTAACCTTGCCCTTTTCGTTAATATCAAACATGTACCATGCAGGCTTTGGAGAATAAGATGATGCTATATACATTTTGGTTTCATCTGGCGAGAAACCAATGCCATTTGGATAATCAACCGACTTATCAACTAACCTGACTTCACCATTGGGCGAGATAGCGAAAATACCTGTGTAGTCTAGTTCTCGATACTGTGATTTTGCACCACCATTTAGTCCATAAGGGGGGTCAGTAATAAACAAGTCGCCATTAGAATGAAACACGCCATCATTCGGGCTATTAAAACGTTTGCCCATGTAATGACTGGCCATGGTTGTATACTTAGGTTCGGGCTCAGATAAGGGCGCATCCATGATTGCAACGCGTCTGTCGCCATGCTGAGTTAGCACAAGTTGGCCTTTGTTATTTAACAACAATCCGTTAGAACCACCATTTGAGTCGGTAGGGTGCAGGCCCGTTGCACCAGCTGGTTCTAAGTAGGTTTCTAACCCAGATGCTTCACTAAATTTCATTACTCGGTTATTGGGAATATCTGAAAATATCCAATAATTACCCTGTTCAATCCAAAGCGGCCCCTCGCTCCATTTAAAACCAGAAGCATGCTCAGTTAGTTGGGTGTTATCCGATAGGTAGGCGTAGGCGCGTTCGTCTAATATCTCTATGGTTTTGCTATTTTCGGCTTGTGATACAGAGGCCGCAAGAGAGGCAAGTAGAAATAGTAGGGATAACGTAAATTTGTTCATTATTAGGCCTAAGTGGTTTGGTTCTTTTATACATTGAACTATATCAACTATTCTAGCGGATTAGTAATCTGCCCAGAATACATAACTGTACCAGTTGGGTTGTGATATACAAAATATATGAAAGGCCTATCAAAATTAATGGCTTTTATTTCATCTGAATCAATTAAAAAGGTGATATCACCAAATCCACCGAATGTAGAAGAGAAGCCCGAGCCTAACAAAAAGGGGTCTTAGTAACTCGCTTCAAGTTGGTGTTCTCATTGTGTCTGTATGCTTAACAATAATTCTTTGTTGAGATTTCAACACTGTTTTGGCATGCTTATTCAACATTTCATTTAGTTACCTAGCTTGATTTATAAATCGACTAGGTTAAACAGCAAGGAGGCAAGACATGCGTTATATAATGACAATTATATGTTTAATGGGTTTCTTAGTTACTAACGTAACGTTGGCCGAGCAAATGGATGCCCAGTTGAATATGGCAAAACGCTCTCTTGCCACTATTGAAACTAAATTAAATAATATTAAGCGCGGTGATGTAAATGAGTATAACCGCTTAACTAAACAATTAGATAAAGCTGCGGAGTTACTAAAGAGTACCGAATCAAAAGCGCATCCAGGCTACTATAATAGTGTGCAGCAATACACTGCTTTATATCAGTCTATGATTAACATGGCACAAGATTGGCAGTCTAACCAACCTTCAAATTCAACGAGCAAAGTTAATTCTTCTGTTGCCAACAATCAATCAATTACAGAACAAACACCGGCTGCTGTTGATGCCAACGCAATTTTGGCGAAGTACCAAAAAGAAGGTAGACCAACACTTGGAAATTATCCGAATCCAAGTGACGTTAAACAGTGGGCTCAGAAGATGCGTTCTTTAATGAGTACAGAATTACAGCAAGATTTAGCCCTGTTAAAACAATCTAATATAGCAGCTTCTGATGCTGAGCGGGTTTCACGTTGGATAGGTGGTGAATTTCAGCAGCAAATACAACAAGACGTACGCAGTCAATTACAAAGCTTTAATAGTATTGCAGATACTGCTGCGCAACTTGCATCGCAAATAAACAAAATTCAGCCAAATGATAAAATGCGCGTCTTTAATTTTGCTAATGGTGAAAATGGTCAAACTAACTATTCAAACCTTGAAAAAGGCTTGGTTGCAAGTGCCAATGCCATGGCAATTGAGGAAGTGTTCCCAAAAATAGCCGATCCTAATAGACAGGCTCAAATTGGTGTGATTGCTTTGGCACAACAAAATTTCTCGGATATGCGCGAGCAAGCTAAACAGACAGCCACTGAGCTTGCTAATATGCCTAAAAAACAAAAACCTAAAAAACAAAGTGCAGGTATAAAAGGTATTGAGCAAGAATTATGGTTGAACGGTCGTCGTTTAGCTCACTTAGATAAAAAAGGTAGTATTTGGATGAACTCCTCAGATGTTGGGGACATTACCGGTGACGGCACTATTTGGGTGAGAAGTAGCGATTTAGGCTCCATTGAAGCTGATGGTAAAGTGTGGTTTCGAGGTAGGCATATTGGCACGTTGGAAGAAAACGGACGCGTATGGCGCAACAGTTCACACGTTGGCACGATTGATAGTGACGGTAAAGTGTGGATTTCAAGCAGTGCAACTGGTGAAATAGTGCCTTTTAATGAAGAGTGGAAGCGTGCAGCAATTATTTACTTCTTTACAGATCTATTTGATGAATAATAATCTGAAAACTCACTAACCTGAATCCAAGATAAGCGGGAGCAATAACGCTATTTAGTGTAAGCTAATGATATTATTAATTTTTTAAAACTCCTTTTCTGAGATTTAGGTTAACTGTTATGGAACGTATTAATGACCATTGAATTAACATCCCAATTCCAACAGCAAGGCTACCTTGTATTCAACGAGTTATTCAGCTCTATGCAAATTGAATCACTACGCACAGCCGCCCAAACAATTGTAGAAAATTTTGATGCTGACTCTCACAAAAGCATTTTTAGTACTAAAAATGAAAACGTGGTTAGAGATAAGTATTTTTTGGAATCGGGCGATAAAGTGCGATGTTTTTTTGAAGAAGATGCATTCGATTTTGATGGCAATTTAGTGGTAGACAAAGCACTAAGCATTAACAAGATTGGTCATGCTTTGCATGTCAAAGAGCCTGAATTTCACGCATTTAGTACACAAAAGAAAATAGCTGATATTGCCAAGGAATTGGGTTGTGAAAATCCTGAAATTCGCCAATCGATGTATATTTTCAAGCAGGCTAAAATTGGAGGTGAAGTCAGGTGGCATCAAGATGCTACCTACTTCTTTACCCAGCCGCAGTCGGTATTAACTTTTTGGTTCGCGCTAGAAGATGCAACATTACAAAACGGCTGTTTACAAGTTATGAATAATGGCGCTAACTTTCCCTTGAAAGAACAGTTTAAGCGCTATTCCGATGACACAACGGAACTCGTTAATATTAAAGACATAAATTGGCCAAGTGATGATCAGGCTATTCCACTACAAGTTAAAAAGGGAAGTTTAGTTGTTTTTAATGGTAATTTACCCCATTTCAGTGCTCCCAATACATCGGATAAATCACGCCAAGCATTTACGCTACATATCACTTCAGGTAACAGCACTTACAATGAATATAATTGGCTTCAAGCTAAAGGTATGAGTATTTAAATATGGTCCTTTCCCAATTGAGAATGAGACTGACAATACTCGGTTTATTTGGCTTTGTTCTCTATATGTGGGTATTCGCACTATGAACCCTGTTTCTAACTTATCTGTGAATTCATGGAAGCCAATTAAAGTACAGCTATTTGGTCGTTTCCGTGTTATCGCAGCAAACGGTGATGAGGTCGTTATAAATGGTAAGCGAGGTCGGGCGCTGCTGGCGATGTTGTGCTTACAACCAGGTGAGGCTATTGAGCGAGAACATATTAGTCAGTTATTGTGGCGGGGTAAGTTCAGAGCACAAGCAAGGGCTAGTCTGCGCCAGACCTTATTAGAATTAAAGCAGCAGCTTGTTGGGGTTTGCGACGACCCGTTTGTAAGTAGTCGCGAGCAGGTAGCGATTCGAGCCGAGCTAGTCAATTCTGATCTAATAGATTTGCTCAATGCATTGGCGACAGGTAAATACGAGTCAGCAGGTTTACAACTGCAAACTATCGGAGCACAAACACTGCTTGAGGGGCTAGATAACGGACAAGATTTAGGACTAGCGTTTACTGAGTATCTGGATACAAAACGTGCTGAATGTGAAGCGCAGCTAATACAATCAGTTGAACAAATATTTACTGACACGAGTGAACGCACTCTCGATTACGCTCGCAGCTGTTTGCGAGAAGCAATGCAACAGCGGGGTCAAGATAGCAAGGCATATGAAGCATTAATTAGAATTGCAGTATTGCCTTTTGCAGTGCAGTCATCAGATGAATCGTTGCAACTATTCGCTAATGGTTTATTTGAAGAGCTGATTACCACGCTGGCACAGATTCCTCAACTGCGAGTCGCAGGTCGCGGCTCGGCGCGTCAGTTCGCTTCTTGCGTATCAGCAATTGATACAGCCGCCAAACTTAAGGTTACCAATTTAATAGAAGGTACGATTCGCCGCCAGGGCAATACCATTATACTGCACGCTGCTTTGCTTGATGGTAGCGACGGTTGTCAAAGCTGGTCTGCCCGCTTTGAGGGGCACAGCGATGATCTGCTCTCTCTTCAGCAAACACTTGCTGTAGACCTTACTGAAGAGCTTGGATTAGTGCTTAAACGCCAGATTAAACCGCCGCCAGCGCGTCGACTCAGCACCATAAACAAAGAAGCATATTCGTTGTATCTGCAAGGTCGTGCTTTAACTGTAAGAGCGATTGGTGACGGTCTGCTTGCCAAGGCCATTGAGCTACTTGAGGCTGCTCTTGTTATTGACCCTAAATTTGCCGCCTGTTGGACTGCATTGGCTGAGGCGCATGTTTATACAGCGGTTTATACGCCCTGTTTAGATCGGTTAGGACAATCACAGAAAATGGCTGAATGCGCCAAGCGGGCCATTGAGTTAGACCCAAAACAAGGGCATGCGCGGGCTATTCTGGGTATTCACCGTTGGACACAGAACGATCCCCTCGGCGCACTCGACCTAGCTTTTGAAGCCTATCGCCTAGAACCAAATAACCCAGATGTTGCACTGCGCTTGGGTTCTTTCTTGCTTTATATCGGTCGCACAAGTGAGGCTTTGCCTTATATTCAAGCAGCCGTTGACCAAGACCCAGTAAATGGGCGTAACTACGCAATGCTATCAGTGGCTCATCTGAACTTGGGCAATATTGACTTGGCCATAGAAGCTGGTGAGCGAATGGTCGACTTAGGCCTACCGTCTATGTGGCTAGGCGTGGCTATTTCAGCAGCGGGTGATCGCAAGCGCGCAGTTGACCAATATCGCCAGACCATGAAGCTAATGAATAAGACGATGTTTCCGCCGGCCGGCGCCAAACCGCTTAGCGGCCCAGCCCTTTTCGCTTTTTGGGAGCTTGCTGCACGCGGGGTCTGTAGCGGCAAGACCATACACCGAAAGCTTTACTGCGCTGTGCTTGACCGCCTCCACGCAACACTCCACGACCCATGTGATACAAGTATTGTGCAACCGGCAATATGGATGGGATATTCAGAAATGGTTTTTAAGACTCTAGGCACTCAGATTACGCCCGCAAATATGTTTTGTATGATGTCGCTTTGGGCTGATTTGGAGCCGATCAAACAAATTCGCTTACATCCAGATTTTATATCCTTTACCGAAAGTACAGGACTATTGGCTGCTTGGGACCGATATGGCTGGCCAGACTTATTGCCCTGTCCAGAGTCAAAATGACGCTACATTGACGCTAACAATATTGTGACCCTGCTCACTTTCTTGTAACTTCTGTATGATACTGAGCGTTTTACCTACTAGCAAGGGGCTGACGGGACTGCGCCAGTTTTGTAAATAGGGAACGTTTCATGACATCTTCCAGAATACCTTTTAAAATCACTATACTGTTATGCCTACTCACAAGCTTAACGCAAATCCACGCTGCAGAGTGGGATATTATTCATGCAGGCAAACTATTAGCCGTTCCGGGCGAGGCAGTAACTGCAAAACAAAGCGTCATTTTAAAAGACGGTAAAGTCTATGGTATTAAAAGTGGCTATATCGATGCTGTAGACTTGTCGCTCGACAGTAGCGATTCTCTTGAAATACACAATTTAAAAAATCACTTTGTTATGCCTGGTTTTATTGATGGCCATGTGCATCTGACCTTAGCGCTTGCGCCCGGTGCTGCGCTAAGCTGGGTGCAAATGTCAGACGCGGATACGGCTATGCTTGGCGCTAAGCATGCACGCGATACACTGATGGCCGGATTTACCAGTGTGCGAGATATGGGCGCTTTCACTGATGATGCAATTTTTGCAGTACGAGACGGCATCAATGCCGGTTACATTATTGGTCCACGAACTTTTGTTGCCGGAAACCCCATTGCCATTAACGGTGGTCATGGTGATTTTACCCACAGCTTTAAAGAGCCGGTGGCTGATGTTTTGCGCACATCTGGCGTATGTGATGGTGTTGCAGAGTGTCGTAAAGCGGTAAGAGACCAAATAAGACGCAAAGCCGATCATATTAAATTAACTGCCACCGCAGGGGTTATGTCTGACAGCAATGCAGGCTTAGAACAGCAGTTTTTTGAAGATGAGTTAAGCGCCATTATGAATACGGCCAAGCTTATGGGGCGAAGAGTGGCTGCTCATGCACACGGAGCAGAAGGGATTAATGCGGCGCTTAAAGCGGGGGCAAACACAATAGAACACGGTACCTTTTTAAATGACGAAAGTATTCGCTTGTTTGTTGAAAACAATGCCTATTTGTCCCCTACACTTTCAGCCTTTAAAACTGGAGAAGCATTACTCAATGATAGTAACAGTTTTTTAACTGACAATCAGCGCGTAAAGGCAGAACGAGCGATGACCGCAGCCAAAACCTTTGTTAAAAAAGCCCATGATGCCGGCGTTAATATTGCGCTGTCTACCGATGCAGGCGTGGGTCTTCACGGTGATAATGCAAAGGAATTTGAACTACTGGTCAACTATGGTGGATTGAGCCCAATGGAGGCGATAATTGCGGGCACACTTTCAGGTGCTGAAAATATTGGCAAACTCGATGAGTTAGGCAGTTTAGAAAATGGTAAATGGGGAGATATTGTTGCAGTTAACGGCAATCCGCTTGACGATATTATCATTTTGCAAAACGTAAAATTTGTGATGAAAGAAGGTGTGGTATACAAACACCTGGCAGACTGAGCGTCTAAATAAGTGTTGATTAAAGTAGCGTTATAATAAATAGGGAACAAAACGGTGAATAAACTCAGTACTGCTAGTATCGACGCTGCGCCAATACCGGCAAGCACACGTTTTGATATTTTGGATGCCTTACGAGGGTTTGCTTTATTCGGCATTTTTTTTGCGAATGTGCAATTTTTTGCTGGATGGCTTTTTATAGATTCACAAGCGAAAGCAACCATAGAGGGCGCACGTATTTACGATGCTTTTTTGCTACTGGTTGTTGATGGTCGGTTTTATACCATATTTTCCTTTCTATTCGGTCTTGGCTTCGCATTACAACTATCGCGCTTAGAGAGCAAGGTAGCTACCAAAGCTAATTCGCTTTATTTGCGCCGCCTTACTATATTGTTGCTCATCAGCTTGATACACCTTTGTGTATTTTGGGTTGGTGACATTCTGCTTCTTTATGCATTACTAGGTTATGTGCTGTTTTTTATGCGCAAATGTGCCGACAGAAAGTTATTAGTGATTGCCGCTCTATTATTTGTGCTGCCAATTCCAGGATATTACTTATTTTGGAAGCTCGGTATCGACCCATCTTTGGGTTTGTATCAAGTTGCGAGTTATTTAGTGGATGGTAGTGATGATATAAGTGGCTTTTTTACAGGTTTCTATGAGGCAGTCCATACCACGAGTCTTGTTCGTTATGTTGAATTAAATATGGAAATTGCTATCGGTAGGATCGGATACTATTTTGATACTTGGCGTATTCCAAAAGTTTTAGGCATTATGCTTCTGGGGATGTGGGCAGGGCGTCAGCTCATTGCCGGTAAGTTACTAGAAAATACTGCTTTGTTAAAAAAGACTATTATATTTGGCCTAATTGTAGGCTTGCCTTCAAGCATTGTTTACGCCAATCTAGCAGGGCTTAACACATTTCAAGCGCACTCCCCAGATGGCTTTTTATCGGTAATTATTTATATGCTTGCGGTTTTTCCGCTCGCCTTTACATATATTGCCATATTTGCTCTGTTATGGCGTAAATACCCTTCAGTATTAGACGTGTTTGCTGCACCAGGTCGTATGGCTCTGTCTAATTATCTATTGCAAACATTTCTCGGCATTAGCATATTTTATGGTATTGGCTTTGGGCTGCACTTAAAAGGTGGGCCCTTAAGTTTAGTCGCCATCGCCATTGCGGTTTTTGTTTTACAAATTATTGTATCTAATCTGTGGTTTAGATACTTTGCATATGGGCCTGCAGAATGGATATGGCGAATGTTGACCTATGGAAAACGCCTACCGATTAGAAGAGTTATGAGCCTACAAACACTGAGGAAAGTTCAAAAATGAAAATTAATAAGAAAACCTACCGAAGCGGTCCGTTTAAAGACTTTATTGCGCAGGGTACTCAAATTGGCAATATTCTATATATGGCAGGACAGGTTGGGATAGATGATAATGGAGGTGTTCCACAAGATATTGCTAAACAAACAGCTATGGCTTACAAAAATATGAAGGACGTACTATCACAGTTCGGAGCCGATATGAGCAATATCGTTGATGAAACATTCTTTGTCACTAATATGGATGAGTTGATGGGAAACGTAGAATCGGTTTATGGTGAAAGGGAGTCTGCATATGGAGGTATGCCCGAAGTCAGCCAAACAGTTGTTCAGGTTGTGGGGCTTGTTCAGCCTGAACTTAAGATTGAAATCAAATGTATTGCACACCTTTAGCTAATAAGTGCCATCCAAAATTGCTCATACTTTTTACTAGAATATAAAATCACCCTGGGTCATTCCCACAAAAGTGTAATGCTGTTTGGTTAAGCAACAAACCCA
>DDIL01000148.1:19750-28816 GCA_002338515.1 Glaciecola sp. UBA1851
GCGGTAATCTCCCAAATCGACAGCAAAAGCCAGGGTGTTAATCAACTTCACTACGCTTTTTGGGAGATACTCGCTTTACATTTATCCTAACGCATGCGATATTTCACATATGTGAAAAAACGAATGTGTGTTATGGATCCTTGTAATTTTTTCAAATGCCTAGCCGACGACACCCGATTAAAATCACTCTTTTTGATTGCCAAAACGGGTGAAGCCTGTGTTTGTGATTTAATGGAAGCGCTTGAATTAGACCAACCAAAAACTTCTCGACACCTTGCTCAACTGCGTAAATGCGGTATTTTGCAAGATGAAAGGCGTGGTAAATGGGTGTTTTATAAGCTTCATCCTGAACTTCCTGATTGGGCACGAGGCGTTATTGTTGAAGCTGCTTTACATAATCCTTCGTACTTTAATGATGCATTAAATAAGCTAATGGCATCACAATCATCTACTCTCAACTGCTGTTAATTAAGAATATGTCTATGAAAATACTATATATATGCACGCACAATAGATGCAGAAGCATTTTGTCTGAAGCAATCACAAATCAATTAGCTAACGATTCAATTACTGCCAGAAGTGCGGGGAGTCAGCCAGCTGGTGAGGTGCATCCTTTATCGCTGAAGTACCTTGCTGAATCCGGTTATTCAACTGACGGTTTAATCAGCCAATCGTGGGATGATTTTGAACGATTTGAGCCAGATGTGGTGGTAACCGTTTGTGATTCTGCCGCAGGTGAAGCCTGTCCTCTGTACTTTGGTAACAGCTTGAAAGTGCATTGGGGTTTAAGCGACCCTTCAAAAATACAAGGCAACGAATCTGAAATAAAACAGGCATTCTTAGCGTGTATTGAAGAAATTGCTGAGCGCGTAAAGAAGCTAGAGAGTATCGCGAAACAGAACTTGAATACATCAGATCTTAAGCAAGCGCTTGCGCAAGCGGGTGCCCAGTAATGCCATTGAGTTTGGATGTTGCGTGTCTCACGCAAGGAAAAACCCTAGCTATTATGCAAGTATGCAGTGGTTCACAGTTATTCAGCGCGTGAATCAAAAATCACTTTAAGGATTCGTTATGGGATTGTTTGAAAGATATTTATCTATTTGGGTAGGCCTTGCGATTGTGGTAGGCATTATTGCTGGCTCAATCATGCCTAGTGTGTTTACCGTTATTTCTACCCTTGAATTTGCGCACGTTAATATTGTGGTGGCAGTGCTTATTTGGTTAATGATTTATCCAATGATGGTGCAAATAGATTTTTCATCAATTAAAGACGTAGGTAAAAAACCAAAAGGTTTAGTGCTTACGTTAGTGATCAATTGGTTGATTAAACCTTTTACCATGGCATTTCTTGGTTGGTTGTTTTTTAAAGTGCTATTTGCCGATTGGGTTGACCCAGAAACGGCCACTGAATATATCGCAGGCATGATCTTGCTAGGTGTGGCGCCTTGTACTGCAATGGTATTTGTTTGGAGCCAGATGACAAAAGGCGATGCAAATTATACGCTAGTACAAGTGTCAATTAACGACATTATTATGATTTTCGCTTTTGCACCCATCGCCGGTTTACTGCTTGGTGTCACCGATATTACGGTACCTTGGGATACGTTACTTTTATCTGTCGTCTTGTATGTGCTTGTGCCCTTAGTTGCTGGCGCACTTACGCGGAAAAAGCTAGACCGTGGGCAAGACCATTCAAAAATAGATAGATTCCTTGGCAAAATGAAGCCTTGGTCAATAATTGGTTTGTTAACGACCGTTACCTTATTGTTTGGTTTTCAAGCCGACACTATTTTATCTAAACCTGAAGCCATAGTGCTGATTGCTATTCCTTTGCTTATTCAAACTTATGGTATTTTTGCCATAGCCTATTACATGGCTAAGCGCATGAAACTCCCTCACAATGTTGCTGCTCCAGCTTGTATGATTGGCACATCCAACTTCTTTGAACTTGCCGTAGCGGTGGCTATTTCACTTTTTGGTCTTCACTCTGGTGCAGCTTTGGCAACGGTGGTAGGCGTATTGGTTGAAGTACCTGTTATGCTTTCGTTAGTATGGTTTGCTAATCGCACTAGGCACTGGTTTGCGTGATTTAATATAATAAATGACTTATTCAATTATCGTTGGGTTATGAAAAGCATTTTTAGTTAGAAAAATTTTCTAATAGTTGGGCAAAGTATGCCCTACTCACAGGTACTTGTTGACCATTTTTTAATAAGACCGTACCTTGCCTACCGTTCTTTTTAATTGATTCAATTGCATCATATGCGACCCAGTGAGAGCGATGGATTTGCATCCCTTTCACTGTGGATATTTCTTCTATTGCTTCTTTTAAAGAATACAAAATAAGTTGATGCCCCTTGCTTGTTACCACATCAATGTAATGAAGTTGCGATGACATACTTAACACTTCACCTTGGAATTCGTTTTGAATTAACTGCATAAACGGATAGTTAGCTTTATCATCTTTCTTACTATACGGTTGGTTATCATTTACTTGCTCCACAACTTGTCTATTTACAAACTGCATGCCTGAAAGCCAAGGTAAGTTTAATAGTAACCATACTATTACGACGGGAAATACAACGCCTACCCATTCATCTAGAATTTCAATTAAGAAATGTTGCGGCCACCCTTCACCCACATAAAAAATATCAATAAACAAAGCTACAGGCGTGAATAAAGTTGCTCCAACAATGCCAGATATTACTACTTGTTGCCAAGGCACCAAGTGAGTAAATGCATGCAACCTAGAAAGTAACAGATGAGAACCAATCAATAATCCCATAGGAATTAAGCTTTGCAGTTGCCACTGCAAAAAAAGCAATACAAAAAGCTCATCATTATTAGAAGAAATAAAGCTAAAAATCACACCAACAATAAAAGCAATGCCAAAAAAGTACTTGTAAGGATTGATATCACCTAACGGAAACTGCCCACTCATTCAAAAAGCTGCCCATTCATACATAAAACATGACCGTAGCCATTTATTGGTTAAAACTACGCCTATACTACTTGGTAATTATTACTCTTAGGGATTTTATTATGAAACATTTTTTATTTATTGCGCTTTTAAGTGTATTTTTCTATTCAACACAAGCAACCGCGAAAGAATCTAACTGGTATATAAAACCTACTTTTGGCATTAGTCTATTATCTAATGAGAGTGCAAAAATTACCGATGTACTTGAGCAAACAGGCTCAACCAATATTGACGTCAGTAGCGGATTTAATGCTGGCATTGGAGCCGGTTATTTTTTGAATTCAAATTGGGCAGTAGAGTTATATTGGGAGTACAGAACCAATGACTCTGAAACCACATTGTCAGACGATTTAGTGTTTACTGATGGCAATTTTGCATCAAGCATTATTGCTACCAACGCTTATTATTATTTTGATAGTCACTCTTCTTGGCAATACTTTTTAGGCGCCGGTTTAGCTATTACTCAAGAAATAGATATTGATTTGGAAGATGCTAACCTAGAACGCTCATTTTCTGGAAGCGGAGATGTTGGGTTTCAGCTAATTGGAGGGATTGAGTATTCATTAAATGACCAACTCCATATCCAAACTGAAGTGAGATATTTGAATTTTTCAGATATTGAGATGGATGCAGAAGAGAACGTCACAATTGGGTCATTCAGCAGTGTAAATTATACTCCTGTGAGCTTACAGGTAAATTTATTATATATGTTTTAGTTTATATAACTTTAATTATCCAAATTTTTTAGTTGGTAGCCAATATTGCTGATAGTGTGAAGTATTGGCTCACCTGACGCTGTTTCAAGCGCTTTTCTTAGTGCATATAAATGAGATTTTAACGCATTGCTTTCTGGAGGTTCATCTCCCCAAACATGTTGAATTAAATCAGAGCGACCCACTGGATATGGATACTCGTTCAATAATTTTTGCAGTAATGTGAAGCCTATTTTGGTCGTTTTGAATGATTGATTTTCCCATTTAGCTGTATATGCTTTGGTGTCTAAACACAGCTTTCCTTGTGTTATTTCTGTACTGGTGTGAAGTTGTGGGCGTCTTGCCATGGCTTCACATCGCAATACTAGTTCACGCAAGTCAAAAGGTTTGGTTATATAGTCGTCAGCTCCTTTGCCAAATCCTTTTACCTTATCTTCAAACGCGTCTCTAGCGGTGAGCATTAATATTGGCGTATTTGTTTTGCTTTGTTCTTTGATTTGAGTGCATACCTGTAGGCCATCAATATCAGGTAAATTTAAATCTAGAATAATCACATCGAAGTTGCCCTGCAAAGCTAAGTTAACACCAAGCTTACCGGTGGCTGCGTAGTCTACTTCCCAACTATGCCCTTCAAGAAAACTAATAATCTGTTTAGCAATTTCATGGTTGTCTTCCACCAGTAGCAGTTTCAATTTACGCTTCATAATATAGATACTTTAAGCCATTTCATTTAACTAAAGTGTAAACGAAATTAGGTGATATCAGGGTGAAATTTTTGGCTACTGGTAATTTTTGTATCCGAATATTTATGTCGCTGAAAATACAGATTAAAAATCTATACTGAAAAAGGCAACATAGCTAGATTTACTCGCATCTGAAATATCATTATTGTCACTTGCTGGGTAAAGGGGCACGCCAACGGCCGCATCAACTGCTCGTGTATCACTAATTCTAACTAAACCATCACCAAATTTAGCGTAACCTCCAAAACTAATTGGGAAGTCAGAAATTTTTGTATCATACGAGATACTCAAACCTACTAAGTCGATTACTTCTAGGCGCTGAAAAGGAACGGTTAAATCAATACTTGAATTAGCATTGTCTGTGAACACACCAAATTGTATGCTTTGGTAATCACTAAAGCGATAAGATATGCCCATTGCATAGTTAGTTATTGCGTCAAAGTCTAAGGTAATGTTTCTGGCAAATTGGGTTAGGTTTTCTACTTTTTGGTCAACATCAAAATAATGAATAACGTCTGCACTTAATTGCCATCTATTAAAATCATATGCAAAACCAGTGGTTAAATTTATTGGAAATTGTTGTTTGCAACAGGCCTCTTCAATATCATAGATTGCCGTTCTCACACCTGGAGTAGTTGGGTCAATGCCACTAACCGCAATAGTGGTGACAAATTCGTGCGATCTATCAATGACATAATATTTTGATAGTTTAGCACCTAAAGACAAGCCTTCTTTCCGATAAAGAATGGAAACTGAAGGCTCAGCCATCCAGTTTTCATCTGAAAACCTAGCGGTTGCTTGAAATCCAGTAGAAATGACGTTTTCTTCACTAAGAAATACTTGGTTAATTGCACCAGACGATTGATCGGTTTGAAATGACCGCAACTGAATGCCCAGGCCCAATCCAATTGACCAATTTTCGTTTAAGGCCTTTCCGCCAGACAACTGAATTTGATAAGCGCTATTGTCAATATCAATAGTGGCAAATTCAGTTTGAACTTGTGGAGCCGGTATTTCAGCCGTGGCTGGCAAATTATAGGTAGCCGAATTATTCGACCGTTCTTGGCTAAAATCTTTCACAATAAAGGCTGCACCTAAATGCCAGTCTTGCACTTTGTATTTTATGCCAAAAAACCCCGGTATGACTGAAAACGCATCTCTATTGAAATCATCTCCATTGCCAAACACATTTTCAAAGCTTGTTCGTTCCCATGCAAACGTGTTGATGGAAGCTAAGTTGCCTCGTTCAACATAAACTAATCCAGCAGGGTTATAATGAATAGCCGATAAGTCGTTAGCGACAGCTGTGAATGCTCCACCTAAGCCAATGGCATTTTTCCCTATTAATAAATTGTTGAAGTGATATTCATCGGCCCAAAGTGTGTGGCTGGTAGAAGCAATAATAGCTCCAATAATTAACTGCTTCTTCATTTAACGTCCTAATAAGTTTCTATCATATTGTTAAGTGCTATGGATCTTGAATTAATCTCACTTTGATTACTAGCTTTACAACTATCAGCTCATGAACTAGTGTAAATGTGGCATTTTTTGCTTCTATCGCTTGGTTGTTGCCGCGCTGCCTATTGAGGCGGTAATAACCATTAAAATAGCCATCCATTGCCAAAAAGTAAGTAATTCGCCAAGAATGACAAATGCAGCTAATGCGCCTATTGCTGGCTCAACACTCATAAAAATACTAAATCCTTGAGAAGGCATTTTTCTTAGCGCGACCATTTCTAAGCTATAGGGAAGGGCGCTGGAAAGGATGCCAATTGCTATGCCTAATGGTATTAAAGACCAATCAAGTAATGCAAAACCTTGCGAGATTGCGCCAAATGGCACTATAGCAATTGCGGCGACCGACATGCCAATTGCTACAATGCTGCCAGATGAACCTACTGAGCCGGTTTTCTTTCCAAAAAGAATGTATCCAGCCCAAAATCCGCCAGCTAGCAAAGCAAGCATAACGCCAATAGGATCTAAGCCATTAACACTACTTATATCCGGTAATAGGACTATTACCCCCAGTACTGCAAATACTGCCCAAACAAAGTCTATTTTGCGTTTTGAAGAGAATATAGCAACAGCTAATGGCCCTAAAAATTCTAATGCAACCGCAACACCTAAAGGGATGCGCTCTATAGAATAATAAAAGCTGATGTTCATTCCGCCTAAACATAACCCATATACAATTAGCGGGAACCAGTTAGTAGGGAGTTTTCGCCACGGCCTAAAAATAAGGCATAAAATAATTGCTGAGAAACCAATACGATACGCGGTTGTGCCTTCAGGGCCAATATGCTCGAAAAGTTGTTTGGCTATAGAAGCGCCAGACTGTATGGTCAACATAGCAAACAACACGCAAATAATAGCAATAAGATAATCGCGACTAATAAGTGGCATGAAAATCCTTAATGATAAATTGAGAAGAGATATGCTTTCATATCTACTAATCTTTCCTTTGCCAAAGCGAAATTCCCTTAACTCATTGGCGTTTATGGTAGCGGTTTTATGGATTTGACTTATTTTGCCAAAACATTAGCAGATGATGTAATTTTAAGATTACTTTTCTAACAAGCTAGGATCAATCGACACATTATTTTGGGTAGTTAATTCATCAATATAACTATCAATCACAAAGGTCTTTTCACTGAATGTATGGGTATTAGTTTTGTTTGATTCGATTCTATTTTTTGAGCGCAAAAATCGACGTACATCTTCAGCTGTGCGTAAACAAAGTGTTGGCACTTTAGCATTTTGACCGTTTTCTTGTTTTGCCACCATCACAAAAAAAGATGAATTACAGTGTACTTGTTCGCCGCTTTGAATATTCTCAGAAGTCACTCTAATCCCGACTGTCATAGAGGTATTGCCAACATAGTTCACTCTTGCTTTTAAAGTTAAGAATTCACCCACGTTTACTGCGTTCTTGAAATCTACTTTATTGACCGATGCAGTAACACAATACTTACCAGAGTATTTAGAAGCGCAAGCAAACGCGACTTGGTCCATTAAGTTAAGAATATAGCCACCATGAATTTTGCCACTAAAATTAGAATGGATTGGCTTCATAAGTTCTATAATTTCAACTTCAGAGTCTTTTGGACTTACGCACTTTTGTATTGTTGTCATATTTATATTCAATTTATTTGCAGTTTAATTTTAAGAATAACATGTTGTTTTGTGTGTAGCACAGTTTAAAAAAGCGACTTCTTTTTAGGTGCAGTAGGTTGGCAATATATTTTGAATTCTTTCATGGCTTGTATTGCAACTAACCTTTTACTGATTCCATAACCACATGAGTTGTAATAGTGGCTACTTGGTCCAAACTGCCTAACACGTCAGTATGAAATAACTTATATGCTTTTAAATCTTTGGTTTCAACTCGTAGCATGTATTCACACGAACCTGTAACATTGTGGCATTCTTTAACTTCATTTGCGCTAACAATCGCACTCTCAAAACTCTCTTGCGAAGCCTTTGTGTGTTCATTTAGCCCCACCATAACAAATGCAATAAACCCAATCCCCATTAACTCTTTGTCAAAAGTAGCATGGTAACCTTTTATTAAACCACTCGCTTCAAGCTCTTGTACTCTTCGTAAGCAAGCCGAGGGTGATAAACCTATTTTGTCGGCAAGCTCAGTATTTGGAATTCGTGCGTTATTCTTCAGTATTTGCAATATTTCTTTATTAAAGCTGTCTAATTTAATCATATGTTGTTGATATTGTTTTTTGATTGCGAAATTTGCGCAAAAGTTGCAGTGACGGTGCAGTATAATTGCATACTAAACCATTTAACTTGAGTTTCAACATTAATGAGTACCGACATTCTTTTAGCGCTCGTATTATTTGCCCTAGCATCATCTGTGACGCCCGGCCCAAATAATTTAATGCTGATGACATCTGGAGTAAATTTTGGATTCAAACGAACGCTTCCACATATGCTTGGCGTGTCTTTAGGCTTTATGTTTATGGCTATTCTAGTTGGCATTGGCGTAATGAAATTGTTTGATGCATTCCCCATTGCCTATCTGATTCTAAAAGTGTTGAGTGTGGCCTACATGCTATACCTAGCTTTTAGAATAGCAAGATCATCAAGTGCAATAGAGGGGAGAAAAGCAAACGCGCAGCCCATGACGTTTGTTGAAGCAGTGCTTTTCCAGTGGGTAAATCCTAAAGCATGGACAATGGCATTAACTGCGGTAAGTGTATACGCTCCAACTAAAGACCTTACATCAGTGGTGTTAGTTGCTTTTATTTTTGGTTTGGTGAATTTTCCATGCATCGCTTGTTGGGCTGGGTTAGGTACTAAAATCAAATTAGTATTGATAAAGCCTATAAGTTTACGCATTTTTAATTATTGCATGGCAACTTTACTTGTGTTGTCGCTTTATCCTATTTTGTTTGAGGGTACTCTTTAGCCCGTTCGGATTGCGCAATATTGTGTTGATAAAGAACTTTCACTTGTAGAATTGTTAGTTACTTTCGTTATGCTCGCGAAGATTCGTCATGCTCGTAAAGGGTTGTCATGCTCGCGCATGCGAGTATCTTTTAAAAAAGTAAACTAAAGCCGGATGCTAATCTGGCTTTATATGATGAATTGGGGGGTTACCGCTTCCGCGGTAATG
>DDIL01000148.1:29102-34334 GCA_002338515.1 Glaciecola sp. UBA1851
GGGTTACCGCTTCCGCGGTAATGACCGGCATTGAGCTTACTACGGTGTTTTGGGGGTTACCGCTTCCGCGGTAATGACTAGTATTGAGTTTACTACGCTGTTTAGGAGGTTACCGCTTCCGCGGTAAAGACCTAAGGTGTTGTCTCATCGGTGTAAACAGTTTGTAAGCCGTGTTTTTTTCTACGCAAATCACCAAAAATAGCAACAACGAGTGAAACTCCCATCATTACCATTACTAAGCTAAAGGGTAGGGCGCCAATAACCATTGCTGTGCGTATAGCGTCTAATCCTCCGGCAATAATTAATCCTCCAACAACTAATGCAAGAGCAAACCCCCAAAATAAAATATGTGGGCGAGCCTTTGGTCCTTCGTCTCCGGCAGCGTTTATTGTATTTATAATTAATACTGCGCTGTCGGCAGAAGTAATTAAATATGTCAGTAATAAAATAACAATCACAACCGACATAGCAAACGCCAAGCCTTCATTTAAAATTACGCTTAGCATAGCGAATAGTTGCTCAGCTTGTCCTGCATTAGCAATGGCTCCATTGGCAACGCCTGAAAGCTCCAAATCTATAGCCGTTCCGCCTACTAGAGCAAACCATACAAAGCACATTGCCGCAGGTCCTAGCATGGCGCCAAATATATATTCTCTTACAGTACGACCTTTTGAAATACGTGCTAAAAAAACACCAACAAAAGGAGCAAATGCAATCCACCACGCATAGTAGAAAATTGTCCAAGCACCCTGCCAATTGGCAAGAGCATCGCCAGTTTCTGTCCCATCTTTAGTCCACACACGGAAAATATTTTCGGGTATGGATGCAACATAATCTGCAATGCCTAAAAAGAAACTAGATAGGCCGAAAAATGTTGAACCAAACAATAAGAAAAAACACAGTACAAACATGCTCAGTACCATATTGATATTTGAAAGCCACTTTATTCCTTTACCAACACCGGATAATGCAGAAAGTGTCGATCCCCCCATGATCACCACTAGTGCGACAAGTATCCCTGCCTTAGAAGAGGTTTGGTTGCCCTCGGCGTCCATTGTATAAAGCCAATCGCCGAAGCCAATTTTCGATAAGCCAGAAATGAATTGCTCAACACCAAACCCCAATGTTTGTGAAATACCAAGCACGGTTGCTATTACAGCCACTATGTCTATAGCATGCCCTAATGGACCAGATAGCTTTTTACCAAACAAAGGCGTGAGAGACGAGCGAATAGTCAATGGAAGACTTCTGCGATATGAATAAAATCCAAGTGACAGGCCAACAATGGCATATGCAGTCCAAGCAGCAAAACCCCAGTGTGTGAATGACCAAATGTAAGCCTCACGGACATTTTCTTCTGTGTTACCTTCAGTTAACCCCATAATAGTGCTGGGGTTTTCGGCAAAATGGTACATGGGCTCGGCAGTTGCAAAGGTTAACATGCCTATACCAATGCCTGCGCCGAACATCATAGAAAACCAAGAAAAATTAGAAAATTCGGGGCGGTCTTGCAAACAGCCCAAGCGAAGGCTACCTACTTTAGGTATAAGCGCTAAACATATTGAAAGGATTAAGAAGAAGGCCATGGCATATACATACCAATAATTAAATCCAGCAAGTATAAATGTATTTAATTTTCCCAATACCAAGGAGGCATTGTCAGGAAAAGCGATGGCCCACAAAATTAACGCGCCTACTAAAATTTTTGCGGAAATAGTGACATCTTTACTAAAGCCACGGTAAAAACCAGACTTGGCAACACGAATAAATAAATCAGTTAAAGGAGGTTTAATGATAACAAACGACTTCTTTATAAATAAAACCGTTATTATACACAGCTGAAACAAAAAGTCTTATTACCCACAAACGCATTGTCAAGCAATCAACTTGTTAAAATTAGTCAAGAGCGGTTTAAGTCTTTGCTCCATACGGTTACTCTATTTCTCCCTAAAGATTTTGATTTGTATAGTGCCGCATCCGCTTGTTCTATTAACGCTTTTGGTGTTTTAGCATCGAATGTTATAGAAGAAATACCGAAACTTGAACTCACTGAAACATCTTCAAACATGGTGCTTTCAATCTCTTTTCGCATCCTCTCAGCAACACTAGAAGCGTATTCAAGTGTTTTTTCAGGCAGCACGATGAAAAACTCTTCACCGCCATAACGCGATATAATATCGTCCTCTTCGACACAGTTATGAAGGATATCTGCAACACCGCATATCACGCTATCCCCTGCGCTATGACCATAGGTATCATTTACCCTTTTAAAATGGTCAATATCGGCCATTATGACGCAATATTGTTTGTTTGCATCTAACGACTTAAAGTCTTCAGCAAGCTTTTCAAATAAGAAACGCCGATTATAACAGTGGGTCAAAGAGTCTTTTTTAGTTAAGTAATCTAACTCTTTATTTCGTTTATGCGAGGCGATAAATCTTCGGTAAATAATCACTGCAATAATCACACAGACCAGCAACAGTAGCGCCAGTGCAATGCTGTTGGAGCGATTTTTAGTTGACTCTAGTTCTGAAATAATTCTTGCTTGCGTTGCTATTGCAATTTCATTGTTCTTTTTGTCAAGCTCTAACCTATTTAATTTTGTTTCTTCCTGAAGCGCTTGGAGTTCTGATTCAATCTTATGCGAGTGAAGTATTGCTTTAGCATTAATTAACTCATTGTCCTCTTTCTCTTTTTGGATAATTTTACTCAACGCTATTTCTTGCTCTGCATGATACAGAGCATTGAAATATTCACCTTCTTCTTTCTCAGCTTTGCGAAGCACTTGTTGAGCAGATAAAAGGTGAGAATTGCTATTTATTTTACGAGCAAGACTCGTAGCTTGTTTCGCTAAATCAATTGCTTCTGCATTGTCATTTCCAATAAACATTTCAGCCAACTCAATCAAAGATTTCATCTGATATTCTTCATGGTCGACGTCTACAGCAAGCTTAATTGACTCACGGTAAGCTTTTTTAGCACTATCGTATTGCTCCATTGCACTATAGATATTGCCAATTATCCGGGTGGTATGAGACTCTCGGGGTTTACTACGTTCAATTTGATAAAGATTCTTAGCCTTTTGTGCAAAAAACATGGCCTTATCATATTTTTTTTCATTTAAGTTAATGACTGCTATTTCGCGAGAGGCGATTGCCAAGGTATCAGCATCCAATTCGCTTTCTGGCAAATCAATCGTGAGTTCAAAAAAGGAACGAGCTTGATTGAATTGTTTTAACCTAGTGTACAACAAACCTATTTGATTGGACGTTTTGGCAATACCTTTTATATCGTTAATCTGTTTAAAATAAAGGTGGGACTGGTGCATGTGCTTAAGTGACAATTCATATCGTCCTATATGCCGATAAATTATTCCAATTCCACCATTGGCCTTTGCTCTTCCGTTAGGGTCATCAATTTCCTGATGAATTTTTAAAGCCTGAATAGAAGAATCAAGCGCTAGTACTAAATTGCCTAATTGACGCTCGGCTTCAGCAAGATTATTAAGCGTGCGAGCCATATTTCGCTTATCATTTAACTCGGTATAAACAGTAATTGACTTTCGATAAAATATTGCGGCAACTGACCATTCTTTTAGTCGTTTATGAGTTTGTGCGATGCGCTTATAGGTCTGACCGCGCAGTCTTTTAGTAGTGGTATCAGAGGCTGAAAGATATTGTAATGTTTGTTGATACTTGTCTTCTGCAGAATGGTAGCGGCTAGACTTATAATAGGCATCGCCAGCGCTTGTTAGTAACTCTGCAGTAAGAATAGGATTGTTATGCTTTAATGCTGTGGGAAGTATTTTCTTTGCATGAGCTAATGCATCAGTATAACGTTTGTGTTGAATCAATAACCCTATTAACTCAATAGACGCAGCCACCAATCGCTCGTAATCAGCTAGCTTAACGTAAAGTTCGATGGCATTAGAAAAATGAAATTCTGCGTCATTTTTGTTGTTTAACTCCCAATTAACCGATCCTAATAAATCGTGAGCTTGGGCACTAATAAACATTTCGTTATTTGATTGCGCTTTGATGAGCGCTTTTCTTGCTAAACTAATAGTTAATTCTGGAGATGAAGCCCTGTTTAACTGAGCTTCTGCTAAAACTTGCGTTGATGTTTTAACGCTAAGGTTATCGAGAGTTGAAGGTGATGACTGAGCGTAAAGATAAGTAATAGTTAACAGATACAAAAAAATAACGGACGTTACAACCTTGGCAAGCATCCACTGAAGGTTTGCAATGATGTAGTTTTTAACTATTGGTTTTATTACACTATTGGTTTTATTACATTGCACCGACGCATTAGTCCATTCACAAGCTCTATAAGATTCTCGCTGTTGGTGTTAACGGCGGGATTGAAATAATCTTTAAGTTTTATGATGGCTGTGAGACGTACTTCAAGCTATTTACCTGAAAGTTCCCTGCCTCTTTGTTTCATTGGCTAACTATGCAACTCTTGATAGATGCTTTCTTTTGTAGTTTGATTTTTTGTGATTTTATTGAGGATAATACGATATAGCCTTTTGGGTTGGATAGTCCCAATATCTATATAATTGCCAGTTAACAAGATACTAAAAATGAAAAATATTCAAACCAATGAAGTAGAACGAAAAATTTACGAACCCCAAAATGCCATTGCCTGTTTAGTTTTAGCTCATGGAGCAGGCGCAGGCAATCAGCACGAATTTATGGAAATGCTATCAACCTCTTTATGCCAGCTTAACATAAGGGTAGTCAGTTTTAATTTTCCCTATATGCAAACTATGTATTTGGAAAATAAACGCAAGCCACCCAATCGGCTACCTATTCTCCTAGAGCATTTTGAAAAAGAAGTGATGCTTGCCAAAGAAACAAAATTACCTTTATTTATTGGTGGTAAAAGCATGGGCGGTCGTATAGCAAGTATTTTAAATACGCAATCAAATTCGCTGTATGGCGCCTTGGTATACGGGTATCCTTTTATTCCTCCAGGTAAGCCTGAAAAGTTAGCTGAACGTACCTCGCACTTACCATCGCAAAAGTCGCCGTTATTTATATTCCAAGGTGAGCGAGATACCTTTGGAAATAAAGCCCTGCTTAATAGTTTAAGCTTACCTAAGGAAGTGTCGATTGAATGGGTAACGGATGGTGATCATAGCTTTAAACCTAGAAAGGCGAGTGGGAAAACAATAGAACAAAATGTTGAATTGGCCGCTAAGCAAAGCGCTAGCTTTATTGTTAAGCAGTT
>DDIL01000148.1:34553-74391 GCA_002338515.1 Glaciecola sp. UBA1851
GTTAAGCAGTTGAGCAGTTAAACAAGCAAATAGATTGAAGGCCTAACATGCATCAGAACCAACGCGGGACTTTGTCTTGATATACCTTGTATTGCTCACCATGTTTCTTAATCAATAAATGTTCTTCAGGCAACACTTGTAAAAAGTGTAAGTACATCATGGTGATTGCCACAAAAATAATAAAACCGCTGTGTTGCCAATATAGTCCAACCGCACCCACAATCATAATCATGCCGACGTACATAGGGTTTCTAGTGACACCAAAAATGCCAGTTTCTACTACTGCTGTGGTTTTAAATGGCAAACGGGGATCGAGTGTTGTTTTATGCTCTCTAAACACTTTAATAGCCATAAGAATAAAAACTAAAGCGCAAATCAAAACTAGTAGCGCAAACAATGTTGCCATGTTTTGAGGAAAGCCAAACGTGGGGAATAACGTTTTTGTAAAATACATTAGTGCAATAATTACTAGCGTCACTATTAATGGCGGTATTTTTAATTCAAGCCATGTCATTTATATATCCATGTTGGCGGTAAATAACTGTGGGCAAACAGAGTAAAACACAGGCGTCGATAAACCAAATTACCAACAGCCTTTATTCGATAGCAGTAGCATAGTTACCTGAGGATAGATTTTCTAGTAATAAGCATATTACTCCCAACTAAATGCATCGTAACTTGGTAGCGTTAAATTTACATTTGGATTGTCTCGTACTTCTTCTCGTAATGCGTGAAGATCTTTTTGCAAGGTGTTTCGATAGTCTCTTACTTCTCCCCACAGGTCGTAAAACACTTGCTTATCTTCAAGCTGATTGCGTTCTTCTAATACCATTAACGGTGATAGCTTAGCGTAAGCCGATACTAAACGTTGAGTTTGAGTTTCAGAAAATTTTTGCAGTTGTTGATGATAAGGCACGGGTGTTTGGCTTGAGCTGCCTTTTTGCGCCGCATTAGCAAAATAAGCAAGATACTCTTCGTAAGGAACGCTATCAGCACTTTGCCAAATTCTTAAACTAGATTCATTTAAAAGCTGCTCGTTAACTGGGTCAATAATTAACACTGTTGGTGTAGCAAAATAGGCTGGGTAGTTAAATCGCGCTAGTATATCGCGGTTGTCTTCGTAGTTTCCTACATCAATAAACAGGCTAACAAAACCATTGTTAATAATGCGGTTTAATTCAGGTTTGTTAAAGTTATCTATAAGACCTTCGCTGTCATGACACCAATATGCGCCTAATACCAATAAAAATAGTTTATCTTCATTTTTTGCTTTCGTAATAGCAGCATCTAATTCACTGTATTTTTGTTCGGTTTCAATGTACGAAAACGGCTTTTCAACAACTGAAGATGTTACTTCGCTATCAGATGATCTACAGCCTGTTATTAAACTCATACACATAACAATCCAAGTTAAACTCGATATATTTATAATAGTTTTTTTCAAAGTTTTAGGCTCTCGTAAATAATTGTATTGAAATAGATTATACTAATTCTAATTGATTATTCGCTACATAATCAGGATTGCTCTTTAAGTTGAACAGACATCGCTCTGATAGTATAAACAAGCTAAGAAACTAACCTATAAAACGATTTTAATCAAAATTCTATATATAATTAAACGAACATATAAAGAAGGTAACGGTTACATAAAATGACATAGCGAAATTTAGGCATAGTTTTGTTTGTTAACTTATGCCTTTAAAGGTAGGCTTATTGTTAGTCTACTCAAGAAGACCGTTCAGAAACTATAATAAAACAGGTATTCAGATGTCAGAAAAAATATTATTAGAAGCTTCATTTAACCCCAAAGTAAAAACGTACTTTTTAGTGAATGCTATCCTATTAAGTGCGCTATTTGTATTTTCTATTCCACTTATCCCCATTATCGCAATTATTGTTTGGATTATTGCTGACAAACAGCTTAAAGCTATGTCGGCACGTTTGTTAGAAAGAAAGTTAGTGGTAAAAAAAGGGATATGGTTTGTTGTTGAAAAATCGATACCGCTTGAAAAAATAACTGACGTGGCAATGTCTCAAGGCCCGCTAATGAGAATGTTTGATTTATACGCGCTTAGTTTCGAAACCGCAGGGGCAACGGCCGATGGTGCATTGGTTAGGCTAGTAGGAATTGAAGATGCAGCAAATTTTAGAGAGTCTATATTGGCTCAAAAAGATAATTTGTTAAATAAGCAGGAAAGCGAGCAAAGTTCGGCGCAACCATCGTCAAGTTCGAGTGCTCCCGTTTTAAATACTGCAAACGACGAAACAATTCAGAACTTAACAAAAAGTGTGCAAAATATTGAAAAATTATTAGAAGAGTTATTAGCGAAAAAATAACCGTATTGAAAAATCATTTTTTAAAAAAAGTTAATTAGTACATTGGTGTACAAAATCTATTTAGTTCGTCCTAAATAAACATAAAACAATAATAAGAGTATTTTAATGATTGACCAATTCTCCCTTTTAGATTGGGCTATATTTCTAGGTTACGGGTTAATATTAGTGTCTACAGGCATCTGGTTTAATCAAAAAGCACAATCCAGCCGGGACTATTTTTTAGCGGGTAACCAAATGCCAATTTGGTTAGTTAGTGTGTCGGTACTGGCTACCTCCCAATCTGCCGCTACATTCTTAGGCGGGCCTGATCAAGGTTACAGGGGAGACTTAACTTATTTAGCTACCAATTTAGCAGGGTTTATTGCGGCTATTTTTGTTGCGTACTTTTTAATTCCTAAGTTCTATCAGCATAAAGTCTTCACAGTTTATGAGTTGTTGGCACAGCGTTTTGGCAATAATGCGAAATATCAAGCTGGCACAGTGTATTTGGTCGGTCGATTGTTTGCGAGCGGAGCACGTCTTTACATGGCGGCTATTGCGGTTGCTATGATTTTATACGGCAATATAGAAGCCGCAAATGTTGTATCCTCAATTTTAATCATTGCTGGTATTGGCTTTGCTTATACCATGTATGGAGGGGTGCGAAGCGTTATTTATAGTGACATGATCCAAGCATTGGTTTATATCAGTGCAGCTTTATTAGTACTAGGTTATTTATTAACAAGTATTCCTGCCGATTTCTCTACCATTTATCAAGTGCTTGCTAACCCTGGCCCAGACGAAGAATCTAAACTTAAGCTGCTCAATTTTAGCCTCGATTTTGGTGGCGCAGGCGTTTTCAGTTTTTGGGCAATTATCACTGGGTTTGTACTATTAAATATCGCTGCTTTTGGTTTAGATCAAGACGTTACCCAAAGAATGCTAACCTGTAAGGATGAAAAAAGTGCGGTAAAAGCCTTGGTTACTTCTATTTTTATGGGAATACCGGTTGTTCTCATTTTTGTGTGTATTGGGCTATTGCTGTACGTGTATTATCAACGGCCAGATATTATGACCTTAGGTGACGTCACTAATGGCGATGCACCTACGCCAGAGTTTGTTGGACAAACTGTGACTATTTTTATGTATTATGTGCTTACCGACTTACCTAATGGTATTAAAGCCATTGTTACCATCGGGATTATTGCCGCGGCCTTATCAACGCTCAATTCTGGACTAAACAGTATGTCGTCTGTTGCGGTACAAGATATTTATAAGGGATACATTTGTTCGGTATTGAAAAAGCAAGCGCCTAGTGAACAGCAACTTGTATTAGCTGGTCGTATTAGTATGGGAATAGTCGCTTTGTTATTGAGCGGTATGGCAGCGCTTTGTTATTATTGGCAACAATATACCGATACACCTTTGCTCGCTTTTGCGCTAAGCGTAATGGTATTCTCATATAGTGGCCTGTTGGGTGTGTATTTTACTGCATTGTTTACTAACAGAGGTTCAAATAAATCAATTATTGCAGCCTTACTAATAGGCTTTACTATTCCAACCTTAATGCAACCCTATGTGCAAACTCTCTATTTGTCAGAAGCAAATCAATTTGATATTAACTTTGCATATCAGTTGCTTATTGCTACTACCGTTGCCACAATTGTGTGTTGCTTAGGAAAACGCTCATACGCAGAGCCATTAACATAAGCGATATATTCTTAAATTATGCAAACAAAAGATAACCAAACTTCCATCCTTTTAAGTCAGCTCGATAAGCTTGTTTCAGAAGGCAGAAATCCTAAAACCATGCAGTTAGATTCGCTGAGTGTGATAGATATACTCAGTACCATTAATAATGAAGATAAAAAAGTTGCTGAAGCGGTATCTGAAGCAATAAACGATATAGCTAAAGCAGTTGAATATGCTGTTGAAAGTATTAAGCAAGGCGGAAGGTTGGTTTACATGGGAGCTGGAACATCAGGGAGATTAGGTATATTAGATGCTGTTGAATGTAGGCCTACTTTCAGTGTGCCTGATGATATGGTCATTGGCTTAATTGCCGGTGGCGAGCGTGCATTAATTCATGCGGTGGAAGGAGCTGAAGATAACGAGGCGCTGGCCATACAAGACTTAACTTCTATTCAGTTAACCGCAAAGGATACCTTAGTGGGTATTGCTGCAAGTGGACGAACACCCTATGTTATAGCTGCTATAGATTACGCAAATGAGCTAGGTTGCAATACAGCTTGTGTGGTGTGTAACCCGTCGTCAGTATTACTAAAAAAGGCAAAAGCAGGTATATGCGCTGAAGTAGGACCCGAGTGTTTAACTGGCTCTACAAGAATGAAATCGGGTACGGCTCAAAAGCTTGTGCTAAATATGATCAGCACAACGGCGATGATCAAGTTGGGTAAAGTGTACGAGAACTTAATGGTTGATGTAAATGCAACCAATGAAAAGCTAAATGCCAGAGCGGTAAGGATTGTTATGCAAGCAACAGATTGTTCACAGCAACAAGCACAAGAAGCGTTACAGCAATCAGGTCAAAAAGCAAAGCTTGCCATTCTTATGATTTTAAGCGGGTTAGATGTAGTAAGTGCAACATCACTTTTAAACGAAAATAGAGGCCATCTTCGCAGTGCATTAAGTAATCGATAAATTGAACTGATTAATAAGTAAGCTACCCCTTTATAAGTGCCGGAAACCAACTGCCAGCACTTATTCCAAATAAGCCTACCAAAAATACTAATGAAATCACGAGTAAAATTGTGATCATAAGACCCTTTATCACTGTGTTCCTTGTTTTCTCTGCGTATCTTAACAGTTCAAATAGGAACAAAGGCAAGATATATGAACTAACACTTATCATCACTAATGTTGGGCCTGTAAAATCTTTGGTATTGATGCCAATACTGCCGAAAACTATAAACCACGCAAACAGTGTTAGTCGAAAAAACAATACACCATTGGCGGCTAAATAAAGCCTAATCGCCCAAATTTGGTGATGATTAAACTGTTTTTTTCGTGCAGTTAATACTGCAAAATAACTGCTTACTAACACTACCGTACCAGCAAAGAAAGTCATCGAATGCATAAGGGTATTCCCAACCGTTCCTCTAACAATAATCAAATACATGCCTGCTAAAGCGATGGTACAGGCTAAGACTACAAACAATCTTCCATTGATACGATGAAATCGTGGAAGCTTATTTCGTATGGTGGGGATTAACTGAAGGCTTCCTCCAACAATCATAACAATTGCAAAAAGAACATGAATACCATAAATTGTATTGCCAAGGGTATCTTCCGCTACATAGGCTGTGGCGTTAAAATTGTTCCACTTGGCTGGGTCTGCATTAAGTGCTGAAAAACCATAACCTAAAGCCAAGTATGTAACAAATACTAATTGCGAGGCAGCCAAACAAATAAACCAGAAGCGTTTACTTAATTTCAGAATCATTTGTGTTTTATTGGTACGAGTCATTATCATGTCCTAAATTCTCTATCAACATTTGTTTGGTGTTCACAATAATGGATTAACAAACATGAGAATTCTGTTCAGTTTCCGAATTTGAATATAGAAACATCCACTAACAAATGCTTTTTGCACACTGAGTTGTATATGGCTAGACTGCAAATTCATTGGATTGTGTTGGATATAATGGTGAAATAAATGTTGCTTTCGTTAAGTACCGCTGAAATGGCTTATTTTTGTTTGTTTATTGTGTCGTTTATTTTTTTACTTAAACAAGCTTTCGTCAAAAACAAACAACAGGTACATTTTTTGTTCGCTATTTTTTGCGCATCGCTTTGTATGATGTGTGTTCAGAAGCTCACCGCATCGAACATAGGTATTTATCAATATGTGATTGGGTTTGCTGCTTGTGCAACTTGCAATATGGTTTGGTTGATTTCGAGAGCTTTGTTTCGCGAAAAAAACGCTGTCACCACTCGTCATATTTTCGTAGCGGCGTTAATTGCATTATTAATTATTGCTAATCAAACATGGCATATTGTTAATGAAAGTGAAGTAAGTGGATTATTGCCACAAACCCTTATGTACCAATTAAAACTAGGTTTGAGTGAGACCACAAACCTGCTATCTTCAGCCATTCTAATGCTATCTTTTTGGGAAAGCTTGCGAGGTCTTTCTGCTAAAACCAGTCAACAAAAAATCCCACATATCATCTTTGCCTCAGCCTTTTTTATTGCCGTATTTTCTTCTACGGTTATATCCAAAGTCTTTGTTTCGCCAAGCAATCAAGCCGCGATAAGCCCGTGGATAGTTTTTTATTCGGCAACACTAATTATCTTGGCAATTGAGGTGGTGATATTACTCAAAGCTAAACTTGTGAGCGAGAATAGCGCTAAGTCTTTAGATGACAGAAAAGATTCAAACCTCTGTTTTAATGAACATGATAATCAGCATATTATTCTCAGCGAAGAAGACAAAATCTTAACGGCTAGCATTGAAAACCTTATGGTTAAACAAAAAATTTATTTGCAAGGCAATATTAAACTAGTCGATTTTGCCACAGCACTTGATGAGCCAGAATATAAAATAAGCCGGCTAATTAGAGGGCATTTTAACAGCCCTAATTTCAACCATTTTATTAATCGTTATAGAGTGGAATATGCAAAAGAGTTATTAAAATCTAAACAAGCAGAAGAGTGGAGCATTCTAGTAATCGCCTTAGAGTCTGGCTTTTCTTCGCTGGTTTCTTTTAACCGAGCATTTAAGAATTTGGTAGGTGAAAAACCTAGCCTATATCGGGCAAGTGATGCAGTATCTTAACTCACGGGAAAATAGGCTATGTGAATTCAGAGATTGTGAGTTAAGAAGACGGTGTAAAGACTTCCCAACCGGTTTCATTTCTAATTAAAAAATTGGTGGCAAGCCCATGCGCTGCAGGTGTCTCCGGATCATTGACAATACTGATTATTCGGGATAGAGCATCTTTTTGTTCTGAGCCCGTAACAAATACGATTGAACGAGTAAATGCAAATACTACAATTTCACCTTTTACAGGGAAGTTGTCTTTTGTCCACAATTGATTAACCAACAAAAATGAGGCTTCGTAGTTTTCATCGGCAACAAGATAAGAAATAAAATTTGCGTCTCCTGATATGCCAACTTCAGGTACCTGTGTCATCAGATTCTGAAGGGCTCTTTCTTTTAGTGCTTCAGGAAGCAGGTTTAAGTCATTAACATCATCATTGCTCAAAAACTGCATGTTAGTTGGAGTGTCATATACATACAGTAGATTTAAGCCATTATTCAGTGATTCATAGTAAACTGGAAATGAAGCATCAGGTGCTTGCTGCCTCATTAATCTTTTGGTGTTTTCTATGTAACCATCATCTTTAAGCACAGGCATAATAGTTAATAATCTCTCCTCCGCAGATGGTTCTTCTTTTACCAAATCATTGAAAGGTGTCAGAAATTGTTCAAAAACTTCATTAATTTGCTTTGGGTAATTTAGATATGTGGCGTATGCATTGTCCAAATAGGTGAAGTAATCCGAGCCATCAGGTCTAATTGTTTGGATGCCAGAGTCCTCATGAATTTTGTGTTCACTTTCTGGTTGTATTTGTTTCTTAAATTCAAGAGCTTGCAGCGTAAATTCGCTTTTTGTCAAAATAGAGTCAGCGAGGCTAAAGCATGTGAAAAAAACGAGCACCAAGGTGCTTAAAAAGCTAAAAGGTCGAAGAATATTTGTATTTGTTGCGAAGTACATAAAAATTCCATTTACAAGTATCATGGTGAGAGACTATCAAAAAAATGTTCGAAAACAAAAAAAGTTTGATAATTATATGGTTAGATAAGCCTTAAATAGAATGTTTGACTGACAAAAAACATGATTGAATTCCTTTTCAATTGATCATTGACTATAAAGTGATATTTTTAATTCGAAAAGGTCGGTGTTTAATGGGGTTCTCTGCGCTTTTTTGTGTTCTTTGCCTTTACAAAGATAAGTTTGTGTATGTTTCTAATTAAACGATTGCAATCGGTCCGCTATCGATCCCAGGTCTTGCAAGTTGAGAATTTTGCAATTGAAAATATTAAAGAGTTGAAAGCTATCAGGCAAGTCAAAGCCCATTGCCGACCCTGGGACAAGCAAACATGGTAAGGTTGAGGCAAGGTCTTTCGCATCTCTCTACTCCGATTTCAGCATCAAAAGTCCGTTTCCCTCACTATCCTAAAACAAATCTTTCGCAGATTTCTTCAACATCACAAAAGAGTAACTACACGACTACCGCTAAATGCAGCTGGTATAGTGACTAGTCTATATTGTTTAATTGCCCTGTCCTATACTCGATGAATTAGGTTGAGGTGAATATGCATAAAAACATGACTACTGATGAGTTAGTTATTACAAATCAAATATTGATATTCAAAGTTTTGTTTCCATCAGCAAGTTGGGTTGTGTTTGTTTTTTCGCTAGTATTATGAATTTAACTTCAGGGTCTTTTGTTTGGTTTGTTTAATGTATTTTACCGCGGCGTTATGTTTCCAGGTAAGCCGGTAATAACCCCAAATATTCAATAAAGGGTTTAAAGTCTCGGTCGGTGTATAGAAGAGGCATGTTTACTTGAATACAAAAGGAAGCAATAATTACGTCATTGCTTTTTCTAATCGTTATACCCTTCTTTCGTAAACTTCTGTAATTATTTGCATATTTGATAGCAAGGTTGGAATTAAACATCGAATATTGATCTAAGAGAGACAATTTATTCTTCACTTGCTCAAACTGTTTGTCATCTCTTATCCCTTGCAATATCTCAAGAAAAATCAAGTCTCCCATGGCTAAATTTCCAGCCATAAGGGAATCATCGAGTAAATCGGTTTGAGGAGTAGTTCGACCGTTCAGATAGTCTATCCAAACACTCGTATCTGCAAGTATCATTCATTATTCCTCAATTCATCGAGGTCACCTTCCCAACTGATATTTCCTCTCAATGCCCTGATTGATTGTTGTTGTTTTCTTTGAACCAAAAGCTTAAGACCTTGTTCAACCACATCTTTTTTTGTTTGCAAGCCAGTTGCTTTTAATGCTTGTGCCATTAGCTCATCGTCGATTACTATATTAGTACGCATACATCACTCATGTGTATAAATTATTTAATTTTACACATTTTAGGTTGAATGTGGGAACATAACAAGAGTTTGTCAACAGACCCTAACTAACAAAATCAATGTGATCAATTAAGTTACATGTATAAGAGTCCATTAAAACCATGAACGCCAATGCCAATAAAGAACTTAAACAACTGATTGATAAATTAGATAAACCGCAATTAGTACACAGTGACATTAAGCCAATCATTGAGTGGTTAAAAACCCAAGCAGGGATTGAGGTTAAGCAACTAGGCGTTTCATTCCTGCAGCGAGATATTAATTTAATCAAGTTCGGCAATGGTCCAACCAAACTGTTAGCGTGGACACAAATGCATGGCGATGAGCCAACCGCTACTTCTGCTGTGTTCGATTTAATTCATAGTTTGCATTTTGAGCCCTCAGCGTTAGTGCCTTTTCAGTTATCCGACTGGGCTAGCTATTTCACATTTTATATTATTCCAATGGTGAATCCTGACGGAGCCGAGGTGATCACTCGGCAAAATGCTCAATCGATTGATATTAATCGTGATGCACTGGCGCTGCAAAGTCCTGAAGGCCGAATTTTGATGAAAGCGATAAAAGATATTGCGCCAGATATCGCTTTTAACCTGCATGATCAAAGTGATTATTATCAGTGCGGTGACACTAAAAACCCAACAACGATTGGCTTTTTAGCGCCTGCTTTTGATATTGAAAAGAATATCGATGATAGTCGACAAAAAGCGATGTTAATCATTGATTACATGAAGCAAGCGATTGAGCCAGAGATACCAAACCAAATTGCAAGATACGATGATACGTTTGCAGAACGCTGTTTTGGCGACAATGTGGCGAAGCAAAAAATCAGTACTATTTTGATTGAATCTGGTGCAGCCATTGGTGATGCTAACAGGCAAGTCGCGCGCAAGTTAAATGTGAAATCTGTATTGAGCGCGATGGAATATTTGCATCCTTCTAGCACAAATAAATTTGAAGTGAGTGTTAGCAATTACTTTGATATTCCTGAAAATTACTCGAAGGGCATGGCTGACGTCGTATTTAGAGACTTGCATTTTATTCAGCCTGATCATGATTTAAGTTACTCCGCCAGCATTTGTGTGTCTAGAGACAATAGATTTAAAAAGAGTAAGTTTGTTAGTTTTATTGGTGATGGAACCGGCATTGCGGGGCTAAAAGAATACGATGCTCGAAATTGGTGTTTTATTAAAGGGCAAACGTATCATGTAGATAGAGAGTTATTACTGAATGACGCTGCGCTTTTTGATTTAATAAAACAAGGCTACATCGCTTTTTATGACCCACAAAATTTACTCGAAAATCGCACTCAATATCCAATCGAGATTGCTACTGAATTACCGCATGTTGATATTAAAAACCACACAGGTAAACCTATTCAAGAGTTGAACCAACAAACGTTGCCCAACAAAAATTCACAATTAGACACCTATATTCATGTTAATCAGAATGCACAATTAAATCAGCCAGCCCATTGGATTATTGGGGATAAAGACGAGCCAACGTCATTTATAGGTGCGGTCATAAATGGTGAATTGTTGCTGTTAAAAGATTAGGTGTTTTACCAAGGTTAAACAGATTGCGCTCAATAGTTGTCATACATGAAACAACAATCGAATAAAATGAAATCAGTTATTGAATTAATGCAAGGTACTGCTTTGATACCTGTTCTGGCAATACCTGCTTTAAAATATCTGCATCATTTAATACTAGGTCGTTTTTTAAGGCGTTGTTTATTGCTTCACCTAAAGCTTTAGGATTATCCATTTCTACTAAATACTTTGCTAAGTCACCAGTTAAAATTTCGTTTGGTCCGGTGGGGCAATCTGTTGAAACTACTCTGGTATGGCAGGCTATCGCCTCTATTAATACGGTGGGCAGCCCCTCAAAGTCAGAGCTTAGCACCACTGCTTTTGCTCGCGCCATCCAAGCATAGGGGTTTTGTTGAAAGCCAGGCAATACTACTTTGTCGCTGACGTTGTATTTCTTAGCCAGCTTTTCTAATTTTCTTGTACGTTCAGCAAGGCATACTAACACCACATCCTTCTGCATATATTTCAGCGATTGAAACAGCACATCATGGCGCTTAGCTTTTGCTGCTCGACCAACATGTAGAATAAAATTTTTTGGATATTCGCTTAATGTTTCTTTTGAAAGCGCGCTTATTTCATCTAGGTCAATTGGGTTATATATGCAGTTAACGCTTGCAGGTGTAAAAAGTGAAGAGGCGTGAATATTATCAACCAGTTGTTTAGATACGGTAATTAAGTGTTTACCTTGAAGTTGTTTTAACACTTTCCGCATATAGAAATATTTTAAGGGGCCAAGCTTCCATTCTCGTGATAATTCACTTTTTATGTCTCGATGGATAATATAATAACTATTCGGGAAGTTGCATACTTGCGCGACTTTCATTGCTTCAAATAAATTAACTAGCACTAAGTCGAACTTGCCAATTTCAGATTCTAGTTTCTTAAATAACTGCTTTACTTCCAACGCTTGTTGATGGCGTTTACGCCAACCACGCAAACTTTGACCTTTAAGTGGGAATACAACACGGATACTATTATCAAGATTATAAGCAACCAATTCTTTCAAAGAAAATATCACTACATTGTGCTGTTGTTTTAGCATCGCATTAGTTAGCGTGAGCATCACTTTTTCCGCTCCGCCACCCGCGATAGAATCGATAATTATTGCAATATTTGCCATTGTTTAAAGAATGTTCTTAATTTAAAGAGTCGATGTAATTTAGATGTATATAAGGCTTTCTTACTTTAAATGTAGTTAATAAAGAACCACTAGCTTTATACACGCTTTATTTATAAGCTTACAGAGTAAACCATTTAAGCACAATTTGATTTAGCTAACTCACGGACCTTACCTTTGCCTACTCGCTCTCTCAATGAAAACACTACAATCAATTTGGATGAGACCCAGTCAGCGCTTATTGATATTGTTGAGGGTAAGCACTATTTACAAGCTCCACCTGGAGCCGGCAAAACTGCTGTATTGACCCAACGTTTAAAACACGGTATCGATAAGTTTACACTGCAAGATATCGCCTGCCTTACTTTTACCACCCGTGCGGCAGACGAGATGAAAGCAAGAGCAAACATGCTACTTGTGTCTGAAGATAAGTATTACAAAGGGCCGTTTATTGGTAACTTCCATGGTTTTTGTATTCATCATTTACACATAAGTAAAACCATTCCAAAGCACCAAAAGTATTTCGCGCTATTAAATGAAGACTTTCGCATTCCATTATTAAAACAAGCAATGCAACGCGCTCAAGAAGCTGACCTTAACGAGGTTAACCCAGTGTGGCTAGCGCTATGCGCTAAATCTTCACAGAATTATACATCGAGGTCATATCAAGCTACGCAGTTCGGGTCGGCTTTTATGGAAATATACATTCATATGTTGGCACTGGATATTGCTCCAAACAAAGAAATGGAGACTTTAGCCAAACAAGAGTTGTGTAAAAAGCTTGAGTTATTTTTGCAAGTAGCTAAAAGTAGTTTATCGCCTCTGATAGATAGTATAGAAGAGCTTGCAGCCATAACATGGTCAATTTACCGAGTGTTTAGACAATTAAAGACCGCAACAAACAGCTTAGATTTTGATGATATTTTAATTATTGCATTAGCTGATTTAATTCAGTACCCGAACATAAAAATGTTTATACAAGTAGATGAAGTGCAAGACTTATCGCTCTATCAATGGGCTATTGTCGATGCGATTACAAATAAACAATCGCATATATTTGCAGTGGGTGATGAACAACAGTCAATTTATAGTTTTATGGGCGCTGACTTAACCTTACTGCAAGCCCGCACTCAAGGGTTTACACCTCATTATTTGGTGAATAACTACCGTTCACACCCCAATATAATTACTTTATTAAATGCTTACCGGCAAAGTAACTGGCAAGCCCCTGCGATAAAAGCTGAAAGTGCGTTTAATAATCCTGAAAATCAAGAAGTGGCTAGTATTCTGTTAGGATTTGATAACCCGTTTGCTGAAACCCAAGGGGTCAGAAAGGCAGTGGCTAAAATTCTTCAAGATAAATCAAGAAGTGTGGGTGTATTGCTAAGCACTAATAAAGCTTGCGACGAATATTTTAACGCTTTACAAGGTGTTACCACTGGCGTTTTTAGAGTCAGTCAAAATGACCTGATGCATCGCCCAATCATACAAGATTGGTTTAGCTTACTTCGTATTTTTTCAGCAAATTATAGCTACCATGATTGGTGGCGCTTAGTATATAGAATAGGTTTGCTGACTGATCCTCAATTAACAAAAGAAACCACCATTGCTTTTTGTAGTCAGTTGCAAACACTCGGGTTTTCAATCCAAGACATATTACCAACGAGTTATTCAGACGAAGGGGATATTGCACGTATTATTAAACTTCACCAAGCATATTTAAATAAAGGAGTGGTGATTTTTGATACGGAAACAACAGGTTTAGATTTCGAAAAAGCACATATAGTCCAGCTTGCAGCGGTTAGAGTCATAAATGGAGAAGTGGTTGATACCTTTGATAAGTATGTCAAACTAGATTTGAATTCAGATATAGCGACTAGAGAGGCGTTTGAAGCTAGCCAAATCATTCATAACATCACTGAAGCAGAGCTTGAATCAGGCAACTGTCTTGAAGAGGTTATTAGTGGCTTTTTTGATTTTGTAGGTGAATCGCCTGTTGTTGCACATAACCTCATGTTTGACCATACCATGCTAAGAATGAATATAGAAAGGGGATGCGATAGCGCATTAAAAGATAGATATATCAGTTTATATAATAATGGCTTTTTTGATTCTTTGGCATTGGCTCGACAACTATATCCTAATCAACCGTCTCATAAACTAGGTGATTTGTTAGCTGCATTTAACCTGCCAGGAGTAAATAGTCATAATGCCCTTGACGATGTAAAAGCAACGGCATCACTGCTTAGTCATCTGTTAAAACAGTTTGAACAGAAGTTTACACACCTTGCTGATTTGCTTGCACGCTATAAAAAAATGACTAACGCACTGCACAGTGTTATGCCTAAATTATTGCATCAAATGCGCGAGGTAATTGAGGAAAGTGGCCATATACAGCTTAGCCATACGCTTGAGAAATATATGTCTTTCGCTGTTGAGCAGAAGCTTTATGAGGGAGCACAGCTTTCATCTACTGGCAAAGAAATTGAAGACAAACTCATTCCATGGCTAAACAAAAATGGATTTAGTGGATTATTTAATTACATATTAGATAGTAGAAGGGAGGAAACTGAAAAGCTCCTCACGCTAAAAGAGTCAGATTTAATTGATAAATCTATTCACCGTTTGGTGATCAGCACAGTGCATAGGGCAAAAGGGTTAGAGTTTGAAACTGTGATACTGCCCCAAGTGACGGATAACAATTATCCCATGTGGATGCCTGACCATATTCCTGAACATGAAAGACAAGCTCGTACAAATGAATCTTGTCGATTGTTATATGTAGGATTAAGTCGCCCACGTAATAAATTAGTCATGACCTACCATACTAGATCAGGCAATTTTCCGCGCTCTCTATCGCCATTTGTAAGCGAAATAGTAGGAAATTTCGCAATGGTTAAAACGGACATTGGCTAAAATTTATGCCACTTTCATTAACAAGTTCTTTAGCCTTTTATCTGCGGGTAGTAAATGCTTACTTTTCCATCAACTCAAGCAGAGCATGAATGGTTGATTCTGTTCCCACTTTGACACTATCTGGAGATACTTTAAAAAATGGACTGTGATGAGAGGGTAGCGTGATTTCACCTCTTTGTGCTTTTTCATAGTCTTCTGCTGGTGTACCACCCACGCTCCAATAAACTGAGGGAATATATGGATTGGCAGTAAACTGCGGAAAATCTTCTGCTCCCATATGATTGGGTGGTGTAGCATTAACCGCATCTACGCCCATTTTCTGTTTCCAATTTGCGCGCAAACGGTTAACAAGGGGGTCGTTGTTTACTGTAGGAGGCGTACTTTCAACCACTGCAAATTCAGGTAATTTGTCTTCGGGTAAACCGGCGGCACGGCCCAAATTTTCAGCAATACGTTTGATACCATTTAACAATAGTTCTCTCGTTTCGGGATTAGTATTTCTAACCGTAATTTGTAAAACAGCTCTATCGGAAATAATGTTGTGTTTTGTGCCACTATGAAACGAACCCACAGTCACAACACCCGGTTGCCGTGGGCTTAATTCTCTTGATACCAACGTTTGTAAAGCCAAGACTATTTGTGACCCTAATACAATAGGATCTTTTCCTGAATGGGGGCTTGCACCGTGCGCCCCAACTCCATGGATCACCAAATCGACGCTATCTGAACCAGCATAGGGTGACCCATTTAATACATTTAGTTCCCCCACTTTTTCACCAGAAGAGACATGAAAGGCTAGGGCGTAATCAGGTTTGCCAAAAGTATCCCAAATGTTGGCGTTCATCATTTGCTTAGCTCCAATAATACGCTCTTCTGCAGGCTGACCAATAAGCATTAACGTACCCGACCATTTGTCTTTATTGTCGGACATGTATCTAGCAGTACCAATTAAGCTAGTTACATGAACATCGTGTCCACATGCGTGCATAACATATACTTCTTTACCAGTAATTGGCGATACTTGTTTGGCTTTAGATGCATATGATAGTCCTGATTTTTCTTCAACGGGTAAGCCATCCATATCTGCGCGCATCATAACCATTGGTCCGCGCCCATTTTCCATAATGGCTACCACGCCTGTGGAAGGTAGGCCATCAATGTCAACTCCCACATTTTCAGTTACCTTGAAACCAACATTTCGTAATTCTTTAGCAAGCTTAGCTGCGGTTTCAGTTTCAACAAGTGACAACTCAGGATTCTGGTGAAAGTGTATAAATAAGTCTTTTAGGTGGGTTTTATAGTCTTCTTCAACATACTTAGCGATATCATTTGCTAAAGCGTGTTGCGCTATTAAACTAATCGTTATGGCAGCAAATACAAAAAGCTTTTTCATTACTTTACCCTTTTAAAAACGTTATTTTTATTGTTGTACGAAGCAGGTGTTTAAGAGTTATTCAGTGAACTTTTATTTCTTGAACCCAAAGTAAACTCTAGTCTTATTTGCCTATCTTTTGCTGTTGTTGCCTGACCATCAACAAATTTTGGTGCGTAGCGCCAGCCAGTTAATGCTTCTATGCCAGCTTTTGCAAACTGGCTTCCGTCTACTTCAAGCACCCTAGGGTTAGCGACAAATCCGTATGGCGTAATATCAAATTGAATAATAGCATACCCCTCTTTTCCTCTTTTTGCATAATTAATGGGGTACTTGGGATTTTTTCTATACAAAGGCATTGGCTCAAGGTCGTCTTCCCAAGGTGTCATTTTACCTATTGCAACACAGTGTTTAGTTGCTTCTTCTGATTCACCTTTCGATTCGAACAAAGACACCAGTCTTGCGTGTGAACCCAGTGCATAAGGATGATCATAATCAACCTCTTGCTCTATAATATCCACAACTTTTGTATAATATTCAATTGCGTCGTTTTTGCGCTTTCGGGATTCTGCAAGACGCCCAACGTTGTAATTTGCTCGTATTAAAACATTAGATTTATGGGCTAGTTTTTCATTTGCGATGTTTACTAATGTTTTACTGAATCCACTCAGGCTTCGCATTTTGCGAGTTATTGCGCCATCTTCAACTAAGCTATTAAACATCATCAGTGAGTAATGCAAAGTATCGTCTGTGTATGAATCTTCATCAAAATAGTTGTTTAGTACATCATATAAATCATTCGATAGCCGAGTTCTGTCTCTAGAACTTAAATCTAGTTCAATGCCAGACAATATCTCCATTAACAAGTTTGCAAAATCCAACTCTCGGTCTTCATCACTTTCTTTATATAAGCCTAAAGCTGTATCGTATAAAACTAATGCTTTATCATTTATTTGGGCATTGCGATAATGATTAGCCGCTGAAATAGTTAAATTGATAGTATTGATGTGTGTGTTACCAAAAACACTCTTTGATTGTGTCGCTAATGCAGAAGCTTGTTTCCCTAATACTTCTTCCTCAGCACCGGCTTCCGCTTGGCTTTGATAACTGCGATAGTGTGAAAAAAATGTATCTTTTTCTGTCGATGCATAGGCGTTTATTACGCCACAGCAGAAAAAAATTACTACTGCCAATACAAATTTAATGTTTATTCCTATAAAGTGTTTCATACATAATCCTTTAAGTCTCAATTTTGTTGATAGTAACAGTTAATCTTATTATTGCTCAAAGTGCTAAAAATTCATACTCGCAAGATATTATAAATATTCCTTTAAACAATCCAACGTTTTCAGCTCCACAATTTCGGGTAGTAATAAAGGGGACGGCAGTTCGCAATGCCAACCTCGTAAATTGGCAATAACATGCATAACTCTGTACCCTGAATACTGCTTCATTATTTTATATAGTGGCGCTAAATTTTGATTTAATTTACGTGCTGTATCCAAATCCTTGTGCTTTATTGCTGTCATTATGGGTACCAATAGTTCAGGAAAAGTACCAGCCAATGTTGAATACCAAGCACTTCCTCCATTTATGATTGCTTCACAGCAATTGGCATCTACAGCATAGCCTGCTTGCCAGTCTAAACTACTCAAGCTCTTATGTTGCTCAAAGTTATCAGGTTTCGCGAACACCTTTGTTGCTTGAACATTAGGATGCTTAGCCAAAGTCTTTAATAAAGAATGCTCGAGCGGTTGTCCTGTGGTTAATGGATTGTCGTAAACACAAAGCGGTAAAGGGCTATTATCTGCAATAGACAAAAAGTAATGTGCTAACTCGTTTGTATTCAGTGGCACATAAGAAAAAGCGTTCGCAATTACGCCTTTCGCACCGTTTTGTTCGGCAACCTTCGCGGATTCTATTGCTTGTTTGGCAGTCGTTGCACTAATACCTGCAATCCATGGTATTGCAACTTCACTCCAACATTCCATCACCTTATTTCGTTGAGTTGATGACAAATAGGCAAAGCTACCTGTACTGCCTAGCACGCCTATTGAATCCAACCCCGTTGAATCAATATGATCACGAATATGCCTAAGCGTATTAAAATCGACAGTATCAGCTTTCATTGGGGTAATGGGGAAACCGCTTAATCCTTTAAAAATCATTCTTGAGTGCACTCTTTTGTTAGTTTTTTACGCTTACTACCGCTTTATTCCACAGCCATTGGCCTTGCTCAAGCACATTGTCTCTGTCTTCTTCTAGTAAGGTTTTTTCGTTAATAGCATTATCTATCGCCTTGTTTAACTTGGCTTGATAAGTATCCCAATTGTTATAACGCGAAAGTATATTTTCCTTGGGTAATAGTTTAATAGCGCCCCTAAAATCCATCATTTCTTTTTTTGCAAATACAGCATTATGACGAAGTACCCAAGGTAAGAAACTTGCTAGCGGCTCCACTATCAAAGGGTGGCTAATCCCCCCAAGTTCATTCCCAAAGTTATCAATCTCTGGTAAAGGAGGAGATATAATCGCGAGTATTCTTGGTGGATTATGTTCAATAATGCCAGTCGACCATTTACTGCCATAATCATAAATGTAAGCTGTGTGTGGGCTGATTGGCTTGGTTAACTCTGATAACACACTTGGTAATTGATATTGATTAATGTTTACAAGCGTTTTAGATTCAAAGCTTGGGTACTTACTTGCCGGTGGAGGCACATCGTCTATCACCCAATGTGTTAAATTAGCTAAACTTGCGCGCAAGTTTAATAAAAAGTTAAGTGGGTTACCTTGAAAGTAATTGCTTACACTCTCTATAGATAATAAATTTTCCTCGCGCTCTACAAAGTGTTGACCAGAAGCCAAGTGATATATTCTTTCATTTGGTAAGGGAGAAACGTCTTCACCATTATGTGTATGAATTAACCCTGCCGCTCTGCCCCAGTATTCATAACCTGTATTGGTATAAAATATTTTTGGTTGATATTCTTTTGCTAAATTTGATAACAAGCCGTCTTTGTTACCCGTTATAGGATGAGAAACCGCCTGACTGGTAAATGGAAAAACGTCGGTTGGATAAAAGAATGCAGACATTCTATGCGCATCGCGAGAGGGTTGTCCAAACCTATGGTTAAAGCTCCCCCTGCCAGCGCCTGCTGTATGGATCAGCATGCCATCAAACGCTCGCATGCCTTCTTCGGTTTGATTAAACCCTTGATACAAAAAATGACGCAACCAACGTCCTGTTTGTGATACACCAAATGCGATAACTTTGTCACTATTAAATGTTGTATTAGGGCGTTTAAGATATTCGGCCGTGTCTCTAACTAAAGCAAAACCTAAACCTTGAACTATTGAGTTTTCAGTTGGATAAACCAACTCATAAATACCTGGGGTGAAATTGCCATTGATATTCAATCCGTCCTCAGTAAACTCCCAAAGGTTTCTAGGCACTACAACTTTTGCACCGTTTGGCCGTTCGCGATAAGTTAAATAGGCGATATTGTTCTCATTACTCGCATACTTATATACGGTTTTGATGCTATTACGATGAGACAAACCTAAAGACTCGGTTGGTGTTTCTACTGTCCAATCACTCCTAGCCATGCCCGATGTACCCATTGCAGTAGGTAAACTAACCCACATGTTTTCATCGCTTTCAAACACATCTGACTGCCAGCCCACCCACATAACCGACAAACCAAGCCTTTGAATTAGCGCATCTCCAATATCACTTGGTTTGTTAGGCGTGTGTTGTCCACTCGCTTTGTTAAAATATCGCAATGAGGCTTTTGAACCGCGATTACTAATTTCAATTAACGTGCCTTTTCGAGCTGCAGGATCAGCGAGTTGGATCATATAAAACGTTGTTTTAACGTTTACCAGGCCCTTTTCAGTTTCGGCTAAATTGAGGTCAACAATACGTTGGTTTTGTTGGTGGGTAGGGTCATATTTAAAATACGCGTATCCTTGAACGGCTTCTAATTGAATATCGTTAGCGGTAAACGTGTTCGATTTTTTTATCTCAATTTCAACGAGTTTAGAAAATGTAGAAAAACTTATAAAAAACAATATTATAAATGCAAGTATACGCATATGAACATCCCAAATTTATCGCGATTATCATCAAAGAATAATTATTCTTATACTATGCCTGCAATAAAAAGCGTGACCACGCATAGATAAGCGCAAGCATAGTATAGGTAAATTACGTAATCAAAATAATCGCTAATAAGTACGGTGATGAATCATGTTTTGTTAAGAATGACAACAAGGAAAAGGTGGGCAGCATACATACTGTATCTTTTCCTTCAAATCTTTCAATGCTATTTGACTAACTTGGCTAATGAAAACCTGATCAAGTAATGCCAACACACCTAAACTTAGAATAATTACTAATGGATAAATAACGAACCCACTAAACGGACTAAATTGAATGTCAATCAATATTGGTAAAGTACCTAGTAGCAAAATAGCGAATAAACTAACGAAGCGAAAAATAAAAAGTATGTGTTTCATGAATGCACCTAAGAGATATAAACAGTTTAATAATACGTGTACTATAAAAATCTACTGGTTCATTCACAAAAGGAAAATATTCACCTGATTAGTGAATTAAATTCATCTAAATTTCTAGGTAAATAGAATGCCAATTTAGACTATCGCATACTATTTACACTTTTAATGTTAAATAAGGCGATTTTGTAAGCCAACTTAGAAAGCACTCTATTTCATTTTTCTCATGGTTTTCGCTTTTAAAAACAGCGTAAAGATCACTGTCGTATTTTAGATTTATATCGAAGGGTTTGACTAATCTCCCAGTGTCTACTGTTTTCTGTTCAATTGGAAAAACTGCCAATGCTATACCTAAACCTTCTTCAGCCGCTGTGATGGCATCATCATACCTGTCAAACGATAAATAATGAGAGTCGACCATACTTGTTAAGTTAAGCTCAGTTGCAAACCGTCCCCATACATTTTCTAAGCTACTGATATTAATTAGGGGAAGTTGGTTGAGTATTTCAAAATCGATATTTTTCTGGTTTTTAAGTAATTTTGGAGAGCATACCGGCGAAACATAAATATCACATAACTTCTTTGCTATCAGTTCAGGCCAATCACCCTCTCCAATACGAATAGCTAGGTCATAATCTTCGTAACGCAAGTCTATTAATTCACCAGATGTTTCTATCCTCAAATCAATATCGGGGTGAGCGGTTTGAAATTGTCCTAATTGCGGAATAATAATATGTGTGGCCAGTGTGCTGAAAGTTGTCACCTTTAGTATGGGATGGGAGAATTTAGCTTTTAATTGTGTTGTGCCGGATTCAAAACTTGCTAAGCCTTTTTGGATAAATGACAAGTAAAACCTACCAGCGGTATTGAGTTCCACGCCCCTACTTTTTCGTTGAAATAATTGCATGCCCAGCGTTTCTTCAAGTGTTTTTATTTGGTGACTCACTGCAGACGGCGTAATGAATAATTCCTCTGCGGCTAGCTTAAAACTAGACGTTCGAGCGGCTGCTTCAAACAGTTGCAATAAGTGGGGAGATGGATACTTTTTCAAAATAGGGGCCGATTAGTTGAAATGTAACCACTATAAATTAAGATGAATAAAATTCAACTAAATCTGTGCCAGGAAATCAGTTTGAATGAAATATTCTTTCAGAACAAAATATTTACACTACTTTTTTATTCCTAACGCTGACAGGTATTAGTGTGTTGTTTAAAAAATGAACTGTATACTTAAGTTGTAGGTATCAATACCGATAACTCTATGAATTAATTATTTTTTGAGCTCATGATCCTTGTTTATAAATAGTAAAACAGTCACTCATATTAAAGCTATGCTAACTAGCTTTTGTATCGGCGCGTTTATTTTTTGTATATGTCTTTCTACAGTCTTTGCTAAAGACTTTGAAACTGAGCAAGACGCACTTACTCACATAGATTACCTTTATTCACTAAAAGGTAGGCAGCCTGATGTTATTTTAGAAGATCTATCAGCAATTGTTAAAATGAGTAAACGCGAAAACTGGACGGACTCAGCAATGCGCGCTGAGGTGATGCAAGCTGAAATATACTCATTTGTAGCTGATCATAAAAAAGCAGAAGAAGCATTAGAGCTGCTTCATAAAAACTATCCATCTATTGAGGATGATGGACTGCTTTTACGACTCAAAGTAGTGGAGCTTACTAGCATACACCAACATGGAGACATTGAAAAAATTCAACAACTAGAAGCGCTTCTTTTAGATTCAATATCATCGATTAATGATGATGAACTTAAAGTAGACGTGTTGTTGAAAGTCGCTTACATCCAGTACCTTGATTCTCGTTATGATAAAGCAATCATCACATACAATCTTGCCTATTCGATGGCCCAAGATACAAAAGATCAAGATGCTACAGGTCATATTTTAGTTGCTTTAGGTAATATCTACTCAAAACAAAGAGACTACCAATCCGCTTTAAATTATTACACTACGGCGATGTCTATTGCTGAAAATTTGGAGCAAAAATTTGGCATTGCCGTGACAGCATATAATGTGGGGTACACCTTCTTGTTAATGGGCAACACCACAGAAGCTAGAGAGTATTTTTTAAAATCAACTCAAACATATGATGAAGTTGGCAGTGAAGTGGGTATGGCTCAAGCAACCAACATGTTGGGCAGAGTCGCAATGGCTGAAGAGCGTTGGTCAGATGCAATTGACCTTTTCATGCTTGCATTACCCTCGTTAGAAAGTTCGGGTAACATCCAAACGCTATTTCAATTATATGTTGATTTAGCCGCCGTCACTTTAAATCTAAAACAGTTAGATTCTGCCGAATTGTATTTAACTCAAGCTGAAAATCTGTTTCCTCAAATTGAGAATAAGCATTCCAAACAACTGTTTTATAAAACTTCCTCAGGCATTAAAGCGGCTTTATTTCAATTTGAAGAAGCTTATTCAACTATACAAAAGATGGCTGCGATTCAACTTGAAATATTTGAACAAGAAGCAGAGCAAGATACGCAAAAGTACTTGGCTGAATTTAACGCTGAAATCACAGAAGCTAGAAACAGCGCACTGGAAAGCGAAAATGAACTTCAAGCATTAAAATTAGAGAGCCAAAGTGAAACATACAGGCTTGGTGTGGTGATTGTTGTATTAGTTTTATGTTTGTTCGTTGCCACGGCTATCTTACTTTTCTTTATCTTTCGGAATCGAAATCATTTTAGAAAGTTAGCACTAGTTGACCATTTAACTAATGCGCCCAACAGACGGGCAATTTTACAACATGCCACCCTTTACTTTGAACAAGCAAAATATTGCGGCAATGCACTAGCAATCGGTATTTTAGACTTAGACAAATTTAAGTATATTAATGACCACTTTGGTCACGACGTTGGCGATGCCGTTTTACAAGTGTTTGCAGAAAAATGTCAGCAATCTATTCGAGCCCAAGACTGCTTTGGTCGTTATGGCGGTGAAGAGTGGCTATTTGTTCTTGAGCAATCTGAACATGAAAATATATCGCGTATTTTTGAAAGGATTAGAGCATTAGTGAATGATTCTGAAATTGAAGGGTTAGGTGAGTCGTATTCTATTACTTTTTCGATGGGAGTAGCTGTTTACGATGAAAAAATTGACCAAAATGTGTCTGACTTAATTAAACGCGCCGACTTAGCCGTATATAAAGCAAAGCAGTCTGGTCGAGACAAATTGGTTTTTACTGATTAATTTGTAGGCCTTTAACTCTTCTCGCCAAGTCCAAGCCTTTGTAAGGAGTAATTAATCTGGGGCATCTAATCAGCAACAAATACTAAGTACCATTCAACTTCACCTAACGACGAAATTAAGAACTTTCCAGCTTGAGCACCTCCTGTTTGACTAGATAGTTTGCGAAGTAGTGTATTCGAATCACCAACATTAAATAAATCAGCCACCTTTAAGTTTTTCTCTCCTGCTAATATGCGAGGGTGTACCTTAATGTTGCCCAGTTTATCTGTTATTATTAAGGTGCCTTTGCTTGCTAGTTCGTTGTTAGCTAATTTGTCCATAAATGAATTAAACGAGCTTGCAACACCAGATAAACCATTGCCTGTAATTTGTTGATAATTCACATATAAATCTACTCGTTTTTTATTCATATCATGATAAATGCTAATTAGATCTGCATTTTGTGTTGCTGTATAAGCAAAATACCAAGTGTCTATTTCTGGGGTAAGAACTCTCAAAAAACCTTCATGATTCCAATATTTATTAGTGTTTTTATCAGCAAAAGACGCGCTGGTTAAGTTAAATGTGGACACATAAAAATTCAGCTTTTCAAGTAATAACGGCTCTTCGTTTGCTGTAAATTCGTTGTTTACCCATTCATGTATGTGAGCATCGTTTGCCAGGCTTTTCGCAATGATTTGCATATTTGAGATGCGAGCTGAAATACTCAACGCTAAGTTATCTAGCAGTTTTTGATTTAAATGTGACTGGGGCGCTGAATTTGGCGTTTTATTAAATGAGTTCTTTGCCTCATTGGAATGCCCAATAGTAGATATAGAGGTTAATAATATCAATAAAAATAGGTGTTTACAGGTTTGCTTGATAAATGACCGCTTGTTGTTTGTAGGCATGAGTAAACCCTTTTCTTATAAGTATTAGATAGCGTATAGTAGACGAAATTTGATTAAACTTAGATATGTTCAAGTCTTAAGCATATTGTGTTTATTCGTACTCTTACAAAGTTAAAAAAGCCCATAAACTAAAATAAGGACATTGATGTTATCTATTTCTGGCTTATCTAAATGTTACAAAGACAAGCATGCTCTGGAAAATGTTTCATTCGACCTTGATAGGGGTGAAATTGTAGCGCTTTTAGGCGCGAACGGTTCGGGTAAAACCACAACGGTTCAGTCTATTTGTAAGCTAATTGAATATGATGAGGGCACAATTACTCTAGATGGCGAGCCCACACATTCTTCAAATGCATACTTACAAAAAGTGGGCGCAGTATTAGGTGGTAGTAGAAATATTAACTGGCGTTTAACGGCCAAACAAAACGCAGATTACTTTGCGCGATTACGCGGCTTCTCAGGCACTAAAATTCATCAAAATATTAATGAATTACACAGTGCTTTGGGGCTAGATGAGCATAGTAAGAAAGAGGTAATGAAGCTATCAACTGGCAACAAACAAAAGGCGGCACTTTTGTGCGCCCTGAGTTATACGCCTGATTTTGTTTTACTTGATGAGCCAACGTTAGGTCTCGATTTTCAAACAGTTGATGACTTACAAACCATTATTAAACAATGTGCCAACAAGCAAAATCAAGGCTTATTAATTACTAGCCATGACTTAGCCTTTATTGAAAATATTTGTAGTAGGGTGATTGTCCTGCATCAAGGTAAGCTATTGTTTAAAGGCGATGTGTCAGCGCTAAAATCAAAAATGTATAAATACCGCTTAAGTTTACAATTAAACGATCGCCAACAGTTTCCTCTCGCAAGCATGCAATCTCTATGGGATGGGCGTTTCGCCATTACCGAGAACCCTGAAACACAAATAGTAGACGTTCATTTTGAAACGAGTGAACAGTCTTTAAAATTTATCCATCATATTCATGAACAAAAAATCTCAATAGCAGAACTGAAAATTGCGCCGCTTTCAGTAGATGAAGCCTACCAAGCGTTAGTTAAAAGTGAGAAACAATAATGCATTTACACCTTTTATTTAACGAACTGAAACTACAGTATTATGAAATGCGTCAATACTGGTTTGAAACGGTTAGCGGTTTAATTTTAATCTTATTAATGTTTGTTGGGTTATTTTATGGCATCAAAGGTTTTGTGGTTGAGCAGGGCGATAATCAGTCTTTAGACGGATTGGTATTTGGGTTTATTATGTGGAGCTTTGCCAGCGCAGCTTATGGCTCTGTTACCAAAACCCTTATTGAAGACAATCAAAAAGGGTATTTAGAACAGTTATTCTTGTGTCCACAAGGTTTTGTTTCTCTTGTTTTACATCGTTCACTGGCTGACAATTTAACAAGCGTTTTTATGGTAACAATTATTGCTTATATCGCTATGGCTGCAACGAATAATTGGCTGGATATTAATTTCCCCATTATGTACGGAATATTACTGTTGGCCGCACCATCTTTAGTTGGTTTTGGCTTAATCATGTGCGGCCTTGCTCTAGTGTTCAAGCGAGTTGAGACAATAGGTGCATTTTTAACGCTAGGCTTAATGGGCTTAGTGGCACTAGATGGGTTGCCCTTTAACTTGTTCAGTTTATTGCCATTTGTACCAGGTGTGTCATTAGCAAGAGAAGTCGTGCTAGAGCAATCGCCCTTCATTTGGTCTCACTTAGTTATAGTATTGGCAAATTCTGCTATTTATCTTGGTTTGGGTATTGTCACATTTACATTTTTTGAGCGTAAAGCGAAAAAACTCAATTTAATTGGCCAATACTAGTGCCTTTGAAAAAAATCATACAGTAAAGATCATCAGACACTAGCGTTTTTCTCGAATTGCTTGCGCCACTTAGTTAGTTTACTCTTGTATCTGTAAATCGACAGAAAGCAAACTAACTAAAAAGAGAAAAACAATGAATAAAAAGCAGTTACTTCTTGCTGTGTCGGTGGCATGTTTGTCACCTTTTATTTCTGCAGAAACCATCGATCAAAGTATTATTTCAAAAATCACGATCCAATCATCTAATGATTCGGTTTCAATAAATGAAAATACCTTTAAAGACACCGTTAAACAAAACCTCATTACTAACATTGCAAATAAACTCGATACAAGTCAAAAAATAAGTATTTTTGGGGATAGTAAATCTTGGGAAGCGTTAAGTGGCAGTGCTGATGGCACGCACTTATTACGCTTCTCCATATCTTCAAATCAATTTACCAAGGGTAAGCTTAAAATTGAGGGTGCCGAGCATGCTTCTTTGTATCTCAATGCTAGCCATGTTAGCGGTAATAATACTTTTGATGTTGAACTACTCAATCAAGATTACCGAGCATTAGTCATTGTGTCAGGTGCAACACAATGGCAAGACTTTTCGATTAGCTGGGAAGGTGATGAAAGCGCAAATGTTGTCTTTGCAGACGACAATGATAAAAAACGCGCCTCAATGAAGCAGTATTACGATAGTCAAACAGTGGGCGCATTAAATTTATCGCCAAATGGCGAATTTCTAGTGTGGTCTAAAGCGCATTATTCAGATTTAGGTGGCGATACAGCACATAGTGTTTACGAAATCATGGACCTTGATTCGCAGCAGGCGATATATCGCTGGCAAGCCATGACACCAAGACATATAAGCTGGCATGCAGATAGCAAGTCACTGGTGTTTATGCACAATAAAGCGCTTTACCAGCTTGATATTAAAACCAAAGAGTTGACCGAACTTGCCACTGACTTAGGCGATGTAAGAAGCGTTCATTGGTTAAGTGACAATGAACTAGTTGTGTCTTGGCACAAAGCTGAAGATAACCCCCATGCCTTTACGAAACGATACAGAGCGTTAGAAGATAGATGGAGCTATTGGCGAGGCGACTTACAAATTCATAAATTTGATGTGCAGTCAGGTTTATTTAAACAAATTACGCAAAATGGAATGAAAAGTAATTTATTAGACATCAATAAAAAAGATAGAACCGCTTTACTAACTAGAAGGCCTATAGACTATAGCGCGCCTCCACACGGTTTAAGCCGATTGATTGAAGTAAATTTGGATACAAGCGAAGAAAAAACGATAGGGAAATATAGAACGTTCAGTTCAGCTCAATATCATGAAGATGGCGTACTTGTTGTCGCTGGTCCTAGCTTCTCGGACCAATCTGGTATTAACTTAATAAACGAGCCTGTTGCAAATGATTACGATGGACAGTTGTATTTAATGAGCAAACAAGGGGAGGTCACTGCGCTTTCGAAAGAATTTGATCCGGCAATCAATCAAGTAAGCATCCTAAATAATGGTGACTTGATAGTATTGGTTAGTGACGAAGATCGTAGACAGTTATTTAAGTATGACATAAGTGACCAAGCATTTAGTAAAATTGCTGTCAATGTTGATGTGGTTAGTGGTTTCACAGTATCAGACGAATCTAGACCAGCACTGGTTTATAAAGGTACCAATGCAACTATTCCACAACGCGTTTATGCGACTAATTTAAGAGCTCGCAAACAAACTGAACTGTTTAGCTCTGTAAAAACAGACTTTGCAAATGTTGAGCTAACAGAAATAAAAGATTGGGATTATACAAGTGAATCGGGTCAGTTTATTGATGGCCGCGTATATTATCCGGCAGGGTTTGATGAAAACAAATCTTACCCGGCCATCGTTTATTATTATGGTGGTACTGTACCTGTAACAAGAGGGTTTACAGGGCGCTGGCCTTTTAGCTTGTGGGCATCAAAAGGTTATGTGGTTTATGTATTACAACCGTCAGGTACAACAGGTTATGGGCAAGATTTCTCGGCTAGGCATGTGAACGCTTGGGGCATTAATACTGCCGATGAAATTATTGAAAGTACGCGGGCATTTGTGGATGCCCATCCGTTTGTTGATAAAAACCGTTTAGGCAACATGGGCGCTTCTTATGGTGGCTTTATGACTATGTATTTAACTACCCAAACTGAATTGTTTGCTGCCTCTATTTCTCATGCTGGCATTAGCAATTTAACATCATACTGGGGCGAAGGTTGGTGGGGTTATGGCTATTCGGGTGTTGCTACTCGCGGCTCTTTCCCGTGGAATAGTACTGATTTATATATTCAGCAAAGCCCCATATTCGCTGCAGATAAAGTTAACACGCCACTACTGTTACTGCATGGTGACGCTGATACCAATGTACCAGTAGGCGAGAGTCATCAAATGTACACAGCACTTATGTTACTGAATAAAGATGTAGAATTAGTGGAATTCCAAGGAGACGATCATCATATTAATTCTCGCGAACGAAGAATGCGCTGGTGGTCAACTATATTGGCCTATTTTGATATGAAACTAAAAGAAGAACCACAGTGGTGGGAACACTTATATCCACCTGTTGAAGAGAATTAGTTACCTTTGCGCTTTGATATTGTATGAAGGCCAAAAATGCTGAGTTGAAAGTGTTAGCAAGTCAATAATTGGAAGGTTAGTGTAAATAATTTCACTAGCCTTTTATTATTCGAGTGCACCAACAAGCCACAACAAGAGTTAAGCTCGTTTGTTTACGGATGCCTTGAGCTCTGGTACAGGCTCTCGTTTAGAAAAAGTAATGACGAGCTTTTTTGCGGTTGCTATGTTAACAAGCTCAGACAAATTGCCTTGTAAATTTTGTAGAGGAAACTTAAATTCGTTGTTGTCATATCCATCTAAATCTAAATGATTGTGGTCTATATTCACATACCCCATACTCCATAAATCAAAATTACGTGAGCTAATTTCCCTTGTATATAGGGTGGTTAAGGTATTATGACGATAGTCTTTTGAAATAGATGCCATCAAATCCTGAACAACAGAATCTTCACCTTCAATTACTTGGAAGAATGATTGGTCTTTATATAATAGAATACCAGTTACATCTTTTTGCGCGTTAAACATGCGAGACTGTTGCAAAAGTTTTAAAAGATCAGCTTGTTTAAAAGGTTTGCACGCCAAACTGGTATATGCGAGCTGGAGCATTAAATGTGTCCAAAAAATTGTTGCGTTATGCTATAGATATAGTTCAATGCTCAATTAATGCAATGTAGATTAGTCTATAGTTGATCTAGCGCTAGGAAATAGCCAAGATCAACTACTGATTTCTACTAATCAAAAAACGTGCACTTTACTTGCTTTGAGCGATAGTGTTTTCAGTGTTGTTTATTACTTGCACACCAGCAAATTTCTGCACAAATTTGGTGATACTTTCATTATTACAACGCACTGTTTTTCCAACTAAGTTATGTTTTTGCAAAGCGTCTTTTTCGCCAATTACTAAAGCGTCAACACATACTTGAGACACGGCTGTACTATCGTTTGCTAGTACGCTAACCGTTCTTGTTTTTTCAGTTTTTAACTTATGATATGTTTTTGCGAAAGCTGTTAAACTTTGTCCATTACATTTAAGTTTATTTTTAACTGCATAATAGTTAATGTTTGATTCAAGTGAAAACGTACGAACGGCCTTTAAACCTTTACTCGCAGCAATCATGCATGCTTGAGATGCAAAGTCATCACTATTCGTTTTTAGTAAAATAGATTGGTTTGATGTTGTATCAATAGTTGCTGTGTATGCCATGGCAGCGGCTGTTGCTAAAGCTAAAATAGTCATAAAATGTCCCTAAGATTAAAAATGCTTAAATTGATATTTTGGTCAAACGCGGTTTATGCCTGCGAACTAGTAAAGGCGATGTTGCTACTTGAAGTGAGAGTAGCAACCTTGACTTGTTAGTTATAAAGTGACGAAAAATATCAGATAAATAATGTGGTGTGTGTAACCTAATTATTAGGCAGGAATGCAAGTTTTGGTATGCTTAATTGGTCTTAAAAATTCATTTATATCAATGTTTTAAGTGATTTAATGTTGGGTTAACATCCTGTCAATCCTTTGCTTACATTGGCACCTTGTTTAGTTACATTTATGAAACAAAAAGCACATTTTGTTAATCTACTTATCACTATGTCCTCTGCTTATCAGATAAATAAAAATGCACCTGTAATTTTCATTAAGGTGCATCTTGAGCGTTAGCTGAGTAAATCAAACACTATTCAGAAGCAGATACCAACGCTTCTTCAATTGCTAAGTTTTTATTTTGAAAATCTTTTACGAACCATCTTAGTGGCTGTTGGTTACATAAAATAGACTCAGTTAATAAACCATGCTTTTTACGCGCAGCATCTTCGCCTATTGCTAAAGCGTCAACACAAAGTTGTGATTCTTTGTTTTGATTCGTAGCAATGACTTTGTAGGTGCTCACTGTTTCCGGTTGATTGCTTCTTAAATTTGCTAAACGGTTTTCTTCAAACTGTTCAGCAAATGCGCTTAAACTCATTCCGTTACAAGAAAGAGATTTATTAAATGAGTAAAAGTTGAATCCATTCGTTTCTATTAAGTCTTTTGCCTTATCGAGTCCTTTGCTTGCGGCTACGATACAAGACTGAGTTTCAATATTATTGTCAATCGCTTTTAGAACTAACTTACTATCTTGAGCGGTTGTAAATGATGCTGTATACGAAGTTGCTATAAGTGTCGCTAGTGTTACTAAGTTCATAAATTCCCCCAAAGGATGTAATAAAACGTAAATAGCGTGTGTGTGCTTATTATTATCGTCATCTAATTTCATTTGTGAATGTAAATTACGTAATTAAATTACATTTAAATGATATTTAATGTTGGGTTAACAGAAAGTTCGTAATTAAACACCATAATGATTTACTAAATACAACAACTGTTAAACATTACTTAACATTGATCACCAATCACCTACAAATAAGACAGATTTGTGACTTATTTCTGTATGAGAGTGTTTGGTATAAATGCGGAAGTAGATTTATGTAGAAAGGAGTTTATGATGTTACCCTCTAAATATAGGTAACTATCATAAACATATGCTAATGAATGAGAGTTATGTCGTTGTCGTAGTTAATTGAGGGCTTTCAAGTGAACTTGTTTGTGAGAAATTATTCATTTCTCACAAACAAACGAACAGCATAAAAAGCCGTATACATTGCATTGTCAAACTACAGGATACGATTAGTTAGTTAACAACCAGCAGTTAAGTTTTCTAAAGTTTCGCTTTCTCGTTTTTAATGTAATCGAGCATGATTTCTTCAAGCACAACTAGCGGAATAGAGCCATTCGCCAAAATTTGATCATGAAAGGCTCTTAAATCAAAATTATCACCTAATTCAGTTTCTGCTTTCTCTCTTAGGGCCTTTATTTGGATCTCGCCCAACTTATAAGCCAGTGCCTGAGCAGGCCATGAAATATATCTATCAATTTCAGTGGTAACGTTATGTTCTGACAAAGCGGTGTTTTCAAGCATATAGTCTAAGGCTTGTTGTCTACTCCAGCCAAAAACATGCATACCAGTATCGACAACCAATCGACAAGCACGCCACATCTCATAGCTTAGCCTACCAAAGTTGTCGTAAGGGTCATCATAAATACCTACTTCCAAACCTAAGTATTCAGAGTACAAACCCCACCCTTCGCCAAATGCTGAAATATAAGTAGAGCGTCTCACGTTTGGTAAATCGTCCATCTCTGCCGCCAACGAAATTTGAAAATGATGTCCAGGAACAGCTTCATGTAAGGTTAGTGCTGGGATTGCATATAAAGGACGCTTATCTAATGCGTAAGTGTTGACCCAATAATATCCAGGTTGGTCATCACTTCTAGGTGATACGTATCGACCTGTTGTATATTTAGGCGCAATGGCATCTGGAACAGGTGCGACTCCATATGGCGTGCGTGGCATCTTATAAAACAATTGCGGCAGCTTAGCATCCATTTGTTTGGAAACATAAGATGCGTACATAATTAATTCTTCAGGCGTTTTTGCATAAAAACGTTCATCGGTTCGAAGGAAGTTAATAAACTCGTTAATATCGCCTTCAAACTCGCCTTTTTCAGAAAGGGAGTCGACAATTGATTGCATCTCACTTCTAATGCGTGCAACTTCAGCTAAGCCAACATCATGAATTTCTTGGGCTTTCATATCAGTTGTGGTGAAGTGTTTGATGCGATTGTTGTAAAACGCGTTGCCGTTAGGCCAATTAGATGCAGCAATGTCAGCCTTTGCGCCAGGCACATATTCTGTTGTAAAAAAATCGTAGAATGTCGAAAAAGCATCATTTGCATTCTTAACCAGTTCGGTTAGCGCTTCAGCATCTTGAGTTTGCAGTAAACCTTCAGGCGCTTGCTTGATTGGGGCATAAAATGGATGAGATTTAACGCTGTCAACGTTTTCCAAATTAGCTACATAGGCCGTGATTGTATCCTCATACCCTGTTAACACTACTTGAGGTTGAGTATGGCCATTCGCCAAACCTTCCCGCATATAAGTGATATTATTAGCAAATAGTTCAGGCACTTCACTAAGCATTTGCTTATATACGTTTAGGTCATCAGCGTTTTGAATGCGCATACCCGCTAAACTTCTGCCAATACTGCTATGAAAGCCATATTCTGATGTAATAGGCACTCTATATTCTTTAAAGTTGAATTGAGAAATATAGTTATCAAGTCTGTACTGCTGCATCATAAGCGTTATTTTTTCGCTATGGCTTAGGGCTTGGGTATCAACTTCGTCTAATTGAGTTCTAAATATTTCAAACTGAGCATTACGCGCTGCCATAGCAGGTAAGGAAGAATCAGTAAATTGACGGCTAAGCTCAATAGCTGGCTTTCCTTGAGATCTTGCCATAGAAGGAAACTGGGTTAGTTCATATTCCCAAATATCATCCAATAATTGATGAAAACTTTGTTGCACTGCATTTTCAGATTGGGCCGTTGCAACAGACGATGCACTTATACTCTGCTGTTGATTGACGCAGCCAGAAAGGCCAACAACCAGCGCTAAAGATACAATTGATAGGGCGACAGAATTATTCATGCTTTACTCCAACTTTAGCGGCTAATTGTTAGCCTGTGTTTTAATTATTTTTTGGGTGTATATATTGGACTATGTATAGACGTTACTTTATCTGCATTTTGTTTGTCAGACAATGGTGTGATTTTTGCGGTACCTTGTTTTTTTACTTGGTCAATTCTAAGCACGTTATGCATAGGTACATACGTTCTATCTACATCTGCAAACTCATCTTTAAGGCGCTCGTGTGATGGGTCAAGTACTAGTTGCGTATGTTTGTCCCATACAAAACCAGCTATTTCGATAAAACCAAATACGCTACTTGTCATCAATTCTTTTACGTAGAGCTCGTAGCGCTCACCGCTACTTATAAATTGTACACGGTAAAGTGGATTTGAATCACTCATTTATATATTCCATAAAAAAGTTTAATAACATTATATATCACGACGAATATCATGATACTGCACTGACGTCAGTTATGATGTCTCAAAGCATAAATTTCAAGATAACCAACAAGAACTCTTTTTTCTTCGCAAATTATGCGTTCTTTGCAAACAAGTTTTTAATTACGGTTATCGCATCTGAATCGCCTTGTTGAATGCTATTTGAAACTGCAAAACCTTGTGCAAAGCACGAAAGTTTTAGAGCAAATGCTTCTACATTTATGTCATTGGGTAATTCATGATGAGCAATAGCGCGCTCTAAACATGCAATAAACGCGAGTTGCAGATTGTCATAATAGCGCCGAGCAATATCTTGGATAATAGGATCATCATGGGCTAGCTCTAGAACTAGCTTAACTAACAAGCAACCTTTGTGATTAATTTTTTCTTGATAGGCTTCAAAATAGGCAATAATAGCTTGTGGAATTTGAGTGTTGGCAGTGAGCATGTCTTGAAGGGGAGTTAACTCTTTATCAATATAATAATGAAGTAACGCATGCGTAAACCCAACTTTATTCTGAAACTCAATGTAAAACGCGCGCCGATTAAAATCGGTTTTATTAATAAGCGTTTCCATTGAACACCCACGAAAACCTTTCTCTAATATGAGTGGCATGGCATGTTCAAAAACGTCAGCTAACGAATAAGCTATTTTACGCGGCATAAACTCAATAATATAATTCTGTTTCATCTAGATATACTAGAAATGTACAAGGATCACAACATAACTTGTTACAGCTTTAATTTGTGCTTGCTAGGGTCAAACATGCATAATAATAGAAACATGCATTGTTACTTCGTTTGTTCGACAAAAAACCATAATATTTCGGACTTTATATACGACATGCATCCTAAGAACTATTGCATACATTTTTGTTTGGCAATGTTCATATTTACAAATAACGACAGACGAGATAAACGTGAGAATTAAATCAACAATCAAAAAAGCGACGGCCATTACGATTTTAAGTGTCGCAATTGCCGGATGTACGGCAACCAATTCACAGAATAACACTGTATCAAATACTAGTATTGAGCCGAATACTAATAATATAAAAGCGCATATGAGCTTTTTGGCGGATGATTTATTAGAAGGCAGAGATACAGGCTCTAGAGGGCATGAAATAGCCTCACTATATATTGCAAATGAGTTTAAAAAATATGGATTAACGCCTGCTGGTGACAACAACTCTTTTATGCAGCGCGTCGGTTTTAGAAAAGGACTACTAGATACCAATTCTCCGCAACTATCTATTGTCAAAAAGGGCGAGTCACAAGCGTTAACCTTTTTAGATGATTTTTTAGTTGGGCCTAACTTAAGTCACGCTGATGCATCGGTAGAAGCTGAGCTAGTGTTTGTTGGGTACGGCATTGTAGCGCCCGAACTAGAACACGATGACTATCAAGGACTAGATGTTGAAGGCAAAATAGTAGTTGTACTTACGGGTAAACCGGCGAGTTTCACTAGTGAAGTGGGCGCGCATGTATCGTCTCGCTCGTTAAAGGAAGACTATGCTGCCGACCGAGGTGCAGTAGGTTACATTACTATACAAACCCCTGCTGCTGAAGAACGACGCCCATATGACCGCTCAAAGCTTTACGTTAACATGCCTAGAATGGCATGGGTAAAAGACGGCGTGGCTGGAAACGGTCGAAAAGAGCTTAAAGCTTCAGCCCTTCTTAATTTAGATTCTGCAAAAATGCTGTTTGAAGATGCGCCGATTGGTTTAGAAGCTATATTTTCTCAATTAGAAAACGGAGAAAAGGTTGCAGGGTTTGATTTGCCAGCGTCTTTATCACTTTCCTATTTAACCAATCATGAAGATATTAGCAGCCCGAATGTGGTTGCTATGTTAGAAGGCAGTGATCCTGAACTTAAAAATGAATATGTGGTTTACACGGCACATTCTGACCATTTAGGTATTTCAAAGTCAGTTGAGAAAGACAAAATCAATAATGGTGCTATGGATAATGCAACGGGTACGTCAGTTTTAATGGAAACAGCGAGAATGTTTTCTGAGTTGCCGGTAGCACCTAGACGTTCTATTTTGTTTGTTGCAGTTACCGGTGAAGAAAAAGGCCTTTTAGGGGCGGATTACTTTGCTCGTAACCCAACAAAACCATTAGAAAGTTTAGTAGCAAACGTGAATTTAGATATGCCATTATTGACCTACAATTTTGCTGATGTGATTGCGTTTGGTGCCAGTCATAGTTCTATGGGTGAAAAAGTTGCCACTGCTGTAGCCAATGCAGACATAAAATTAACTGATGATCCATGGCCAGAGCTTAACTTGTTTACACGTTCAGACCATTACGCATTTGTGAAGCAAGGCATTCCAGCTGTGTTTTTAGTAACAGGTATTGAATCTAAAGATCCTGACATTGACGGTAGCCAAGTGTTAAATAAATTCTTAGCAACTAACTATCATAGGCCGTCAGATGATATGACTCAGCCTTTTGTATGGTCGGCTGCAAAAACCTTTACTCAGGTTAATTTTGAGATTGGTTTAACCTTAGGAAACGATGATCAACGACCCACTTGGAATGAAGACAGCTTCTTCGGTCAAACATTTGGTCGCGATTAGCACCGCTTACACTGCACCCCATGGTGCGAGGGGAATAATTTAGTCATACTCGCGACAGCGAGTATCTCCCAATCATTGCTGCCTATCCTTGTCATTGCTGCCTATTCTTGTCATTGCTGCGAAAGCAGCAATCTCCCAATCAAACCGCGATGCTCGGAAGCAATTAGCGGTTGTTTCGGAAGGCTCCTGCTTTCGCAGGAGTGACGTGTAGTGATGAAGGCTCCTGCCTTCGCAGGAGTGACATTTTGTTTGCCTGCGCAGGAGTGCCAGTAGCGTTAGTTAGCTAAGTGAAATTGCTTGAACATTGCCCAGCTTTTACTAAATTCAAAGGTTGGCTTTCTATCAAACTTGCTGCGCACAAACTGATTAATGCGGCCATCAGCAAAACAGACTAATAAATTTGCTAACGTTGCTTCTTCTACAGGTAAACTCTTACCTTCTCTAAGCTTTCGCTCTCTTAATATCTGTTTAAACTGGGTTTCTATACGTTCAAATAATTGTGCAATTCTATCGCGAAGGCGCTCTTGTTCGCCTTGCAATGCATCACCATTTAAAATTCGGCTAATGCCAGGGTTCTTTTCTGCAAAGCCTAATAACAAGTGAAGAATAAGCTGCAATCGCGCATCGGCGCTCTTTTCTTCTTCTAAAATTTTGTTAATACGAGAAAACAAAGTATCTTCAATAAACTCTATTAAACCTTCAAACATGCGCGCTTTACTGGGGAAATGCCGATATAACGCAGCTTCTGACACACCAACGTGTTCGGCCAATTTAGCGGTAGTAATGCGAGTACCATGATGGTGTTCCAACATTCCAGCGAGTGATTGTAAAATTTGTGCTTTACGATTATTTTTTTTAGGTGCAGGCATGGTTGCTGTTCTTCTTAATGTGGTAACGATAGACTACGTAGCTAACGAGCATTTAACGACTACGATATTCCTTATCTACTATCTTTAATAGCTGCATAGCAAGTAAGTCTTTACTAGCAACAGGTAATTCGTATTTGTTTTCCTTGCTTAAAACTATAAGCGCGTTTTGATCAGAATTAAAGCCTAAATCTGAATTTGATACATCATTTGCGGCTATCATGTTCAGTTTTTTCTTTTCTAATTTAGTTTTTGCATAAGATTCAACATTTTGTGTTTCTGCCGCAAAACCTACTGTAAAAGGTGGGTTGTTCAAAAAAGCAACACTTTTTAAGATGTCAGGATTTTGGGTTAGATTTAATGTGAGGTCGCCATCACCCTGTTTCTTCATTTTTTGGTCGCTGATGGCCTCTAATTTATAGTCGGCAACCGCGGCGCAGCTGATAAAAATATCTTGCTGGGCAATACTTTCATGTACCGCGTTTAACATATCATCTGCACTCACCACATCTTTTCTATTTACCAAGTGAGGTGTGTCTAGATTGACAGGGCCTGCTACAAGCGTGACTTCTGCGCCTAATTGCTGGGCAGCTTTTGCAATGGCAAAACCCATCTTGCCAGAGCTATGATTGCTAATATATCGAACTGGATCTATTGCCTCACGTGTAGGGCCTGCGGTAATCATAACTTTTTTACCGGTAAGCACGAGATTTTCTGAGCTATCATGACTTTTCGTTACTGCATTGTTTTCTTGGGCATACTCAGCCAATGCATCCGCAAGTTCCTGCGGCTCTAACATTCGGCCATAGCCCATATCACCGCAAGCTTGTTCGCCAGCCGCAGGACCTAATATGTTAGCCCCTCGTTTTTGCAAAGTATTCACGTTTTCCAGCGTGGCATGTGCGGCCCACATTTGTTGGTTCATGGCTGGCGCAATAAATACCTTGGCAGTGGTAGCCAAGGCCAAAGTAGTTAATAAGTCGTCGGCTAAACCAAGGCTAAGCTTTGCTATGGTGTTGGCAGTAGCGGGAGCAACTAAGAAGTAATCAGCCCACCTCGCAAGCTCAATATGACCCATACCTGCTTCTGCATCTTCATCTAGTAAGTTGGTGCTAACTTTTTTTCCAGATACTGCTTGTAGTGATAGTGAGCTAACAAAGTGTTCAGCAGAACTAGTAAGTACCACTCTTACATTAGCGCCTTTTGCGGTCAGTTTTCTGACAAGATCAGGAGTTTTATAAGCAGCAATACCGCCACTTACACCTAATAAAACGTTCTTTTGTTCAAGTTGCATATTGTTAGCTAATAAGGATAAATAGTGTCTAAATATTAGAACATTAAACCATTGTTAACCAAGGAATGGAAACATGAAAATACATCATTGGCCTGAAAATGACCGTCCAAGAGAAAAATTAATACAATTTGGCGCCCAAACATTATCTGATACGGAGCTATTGGCCATACTCATAAATAGCGGCACGAAACATAAATCTGCCGTTGAATTAGCTAGGCAAGCCATGTCGGAATTTGGTGGTCCTAGGGGACTATTTTTAGCGAACAAGAAACAGTTTTTAGCAAAGCAAGGTTTAGGCGTCGCAAAATTTGCTCTAGTACAAGCTGGTAAAGAGCTATTTAAAAGAAGTATGGTAGAAGAGGTGAAAGAGACGGCTAGTTTTACGTGCGCTGATTCGGCATCAGATTACTTAAGAGCGCAGCTTTCAGAAAATCAACGAGAAGTATTCGCTATGTTGATGCTAGATAGTCAGCATCAATTAATTGCTTACCGAGAAATGTTTAAAGGTACAATTAACAGTGCAGCCGTTTATCCCAGAGAATTAGTGAAACAAGCCATTTCCGATAATGCAGCGGCAGTTATTTTGGCCCACAATCATCCATCTGGTGTGGCTGAACCTTCTAAAGCAGATATACAAAT
>DDIL01000120.1 GCA_002338515.1 Glaciecola sp. UBA1851
TAAAGTTCAATTATATCCTTAACTGGACTGGTCAACTCAATTAAACCACCTCACAAGCCATCGATATGAAATTCTTCTAACCAATAAATAGCGCTGGAAATAAGAAAGCTTTGAACTTCTTTACGACCATAATTAAATATAAGAGTGCCCCAATCCTTATGCTCACCTAGCAAAGGATCTTCATGTTCATAAAGAGCTGTGCCATCAAACCGAGCTAGAGCATGACTATCCCTGGGGAAATGGGCCGGTACCCAGTCTAAGAAAACCCCAATATTATGCTGATGCAAGTAATCAACAAAGTATGCAAATTCTTTAGGCTGGCCAAATCGCTTTGTCGGCGCAAAATAACCAGTGACTTGATACCCCCAAGAGCCATCAAAAGGAAATTCTGAAATAGGCAATAATTGGACATGGGTATAACCCATTTTTTGAATATAAGGGACTAACTTTTCAGCTATTTCACGATAAGATAAAAAACTACCATCTTCAGCTAATTGCCATGATCCTAAATGCATTTCATAGATAGAAACTGCTTGATGTAACCAGTTAAAAGAAGATCGTTTCGAAATCCATTGTTGATCTGACCATTCGTAAGGTTCACTTAGAGGTATGATGGATGCCGTGGCGGGTCTGTATTCCGTTTCTCTTGCAAATGGGTCCATCTTAAGACTGATTTCGCTATTATGACGGCTTCGTATTTCATATTTATAGGGTTGTCCAAGCGATATGTCAGGAATAAATAATTCCCAAATGCCAGAGCTACCAATTGAACGCATGGGGTTAATGCGACCGTCCCAAAAGTTAAAATTTCCCACTACGCTTACACGCTCGGCATTTGGAGCCCATACTACAAATAGAACACCTCTTATACCTTGCTCAGTATGATCTCTTGCTCCCATAAAGCGATAGGCATAATAATGCTCACCAGCATTAAATAAATAAGTATCTTCCGGCTTTATAATGGGTAGAAAGCGGTAGGCATCGTGAAACTTTGACTTTTGGTCATAGTCATCCAGTGTTTCGAACTGATACTCGAATACCTCATAAGGTTGTTCTAAAAACACTTCAAACAAATCCGTCTTGGGTACACGACTCATGGGTTTTCGTGCATTTTGTACAAGGACGTAAGCCTCTTTAATGCGCGGCTTCAGTAATCGTAACACCCACTTATCAGAGCTTTTATGTAATCCTAGTACATGAAACGGATCATGGTGACATGCGGACAATAGTTTCTGGATATCGGATGAATATACCTGAACTGTCTGAGCTTTTTTGATAGTGGGTATTTGCAAGGCAAATTCCTTTTTATTGTTATTTATGAATTGTGACCTATTTACAAAAAAGATCTGATAATCGTTATAGATATATGTTGATTGATAATTTCGATTAGTTAATTGACACAGATCAATTGAATAAACTTTGACCAGCTTTATTGTATAAGAACACGTTAGTCATTTGCATTCTGCTTTTGTAAAACGCAAGTTAATAACTATAAAAAAGCTTGCCTGGAAGGTGTCTCATATACCTGTTTTTCCAGTGTAACTGAAATCTAGATATCACGAATACGTGAAAGGTTGGCATGATGAATCAGCTCACTAAACGCAACACATCACGAAGAGCCTCCGAGAATACTCTAGCTATAATTTTAGCGGGTGGAAGTGGGACGCGTTTAAAATCACTAACACAATGGCACTCAAAGCCCGCTATACCATTTGGCGGGAAATTTAGAACCATAGACTTCCCTTTATCAAACTGTATTAATTCTGACATTCGAAAAATCAGCATATTAACACAATATAAAAGCCATTCTCTCAATGCACACATTCAAAAAGGCTGGAGTTTTCTTCGGCCTGAACTGGGAGAATTTATTGACTGTATACCAGCGCAACAACGTATTAAAGATTCTTGGTACCAGGGGACGGCAGATGCGGTATACCAAAATCTAGACATAATTAGAGAACAAAAACCAAACTATGTCGTTGTTCTAGCAGGTGACCATGTTTACAAAATGGACTACCGAGAAATGATATTGGATCATATCAATAACAATGCAGATATGACGGTAGCATGCTTAGAAGTGCCCAAGGCAGAAGCAACCCAATTTGGCGTAATGACAATAGATCAAAACAATCTGATTACTCGTTTTACAGAGAAGCCAGCAAACCCAGAAACTGTTCCAGGAAATCCTGCTGTTTCAATGGCATCTATGGGAATATATGTGTTCAGTACAGAGTTTCTTTATGAAAAATTAGTAGCCGATGCGAAAGACGAGTTTTCAAGTCACGATTTTGGTAAAGACATTATTCCTGCGAGTATGGGTAAAGCACGTATTTCTGCATTCCCCTTTAAAGATTCCAGAACAGGTAAAAAAGGCTATTGGCGTGATGTAGGTACGATTGATTCATATTACGAAGCTAATATGGATTTGGTAAAAGTAACACCACAACTAAATCTTTATGATGACAATTGGCCGGTTTGGACTTATCAGGAACAGCTACCACCTGCAAAATTTATTTTTAATTATGATAATCGGCGCGGTATGGCTGTTGATTCTATGGTATCTGGAGGGTGTATCATTTCAGGAGCGCTGGTTGAGCGATCACTACTATCTAATAAAGTGCGTATCAATAGCTATTCCCGTGTATCCGACAGTATTATTTTGCCAGATGTTGAAATAGGCAGGAACTGTATCATACAAAACTGTATCATTGATCAAGGCTGCCACATTCCATCTGGTACAAGTATTGGTGTAAATCTCATACAAGATGCTGAAAGATTTCATGTCTCTTCCGGTGGTGTGGTTTTAGTATCCAAACAAATGCTTGGACAAGAGTATTGTGATGTCGCTTGAAAATAGTAGATCTGATGAACTAGCTAATCCCTTGAATGTTGTCTTGTGTTGGCATATGCATCAACCACAATATCAAAACTTAAGTAGTCATCAGTACGCCTTACCATGGACCTATTTACACGCCATAAAAGATTATGTGGATATGGCGTATTATTTAGAAAACGCGCCTAAAGCCAAAGCGGTATTTAATTTTTCGCCTGTTTTACTAGAACAATTGATAGATTACTCGCAACAAATACGTTTGTTTTTTAGTCATAATCAGGCAATCGGCGATCCATTATTATCCGCTTTGGTTGCGCCGACCTTACCTACCGATGAAGAACACTATTTAGCCTTAGTCAAACAATGTCTAAAAACCAATGAAAAGCACCTTATTTCAAGGTTTCCGCAATATCAAAAACTTGCTGATCTTGCCTTATTTCTGAAAAAAAATAATAGCACGCTGATCTATACTAACAATCAATTCCTTTCAGACTTATTAACCTGGTACCACTTGGCTTGGATGGCTGAAACTACTCGTAAAAATGATGTGAGAATCATCAAATTAATCGAAAAAGGTAGTGGCTTTTCGATGCACGAGAGATTGTTATTACTCAGAATAATTAGTGAACAAATTGATTCTATTGTACCCAGATATAAAAAATTGCTAGATGCCGGTCAAGTAGAACTAAGTATCTCGCCATATGCCCACCCAATTATCCCTTTATTACTCGACTTTAATAGTGCAAAGCAAGCGCTGCCCGACAGTTCACTACCCAATGAACCAAATTATCCCGGTGGTAAAGAACGCAGTGAATGGCACCTGAATAGAGGTTTAAAGCTATGTGAACAGTATTTTGGTGTAAGACCTTATGGTTGCTGGCCTTCAGAAGGCGCAATAAGTGAAGAATCACTTGAACTCTTAAATTCGTCTGGATTTAGATGGGTAGCATCTGGTCAGCAAGTCCTCCAAAACAGTTTGCATAAGTCAGGCAGCGTTAAGCCAGATTGCATTCACCGCCCCTATTCCTTACCAAATCAAACACTCAAATGTTTTTTCAGAGACGATCGTCTATCCGATTTAATTGGTTTTACCTACCAGGATTGGCATGGTGATGATGCCGTCAATAACTTAATTTATGAGCTTGAACGCATTGCGAAAACACATGCAGATACTAAGGATAAAGTGGTCTCAATCATTCTGGATGGCGAAAACTGCTGGGAATATTACTATAAAAATGGATATTACTTTTTAACAGCGCTTTATGAAAAATTAAGTCATCACCCAAACATTAGGATGTCGACTTTTGCTGAATGTATTGATGCGGAACTTCAAACTTTTCAACTTAAGAATATTGTCGCCGGGAGTTGGGTTTATGGGACATTTGACGTGGTCAACCAAATTCACACAACCCAGTTAAGCCGCTTTTCCTAAGTTAGCCATGTCAGCTTCATATTGGTTTGGA
>DDIL01000185.1 GCA_002338515.1 Glaciecola sp. UBA1851
TTTGGTCAGAGAGCTTGCCATAGAATTATCTCCATTAGTTAACGTGAACGGGCTAGCACCGGCCACCGTTGTTAAAGGAAGTACAATGTTTCCTCGCGATAGAGTGATAGCTTCTTTAACAAAATATAGTGTTGAATATAACGCAGATGACTCAGATGATGAGTTACGTGACAAGTTAGCCATGTTTTACGCTCAAAGAACACTTACCAAACAACCCATTACACCAGCTGACCAAGCTGAAGTTGCATACTTATTAGTATCAGGCCAGCTCAGTAAAACAACCGGACAAATTATCAGTGTCGATGGTGGTTTACATGAAGCGTTTATGCGCTAGCTCATTGAATAAAGGAAAACATGATGTTTCAACGAATTGATAAAAACCTAATTAAAGAAGAAAACGCTAAACAAACTGGGTTTTTGAATGAAGATTATGATGCGTTAGCAAATAAATTAGCGCGCAAAAATATAGATATTGAACAAGTTACAAAAAAGGCGGCTGAGTTCCAAATAGCTGTTCCTTCTTGGGGTACTGGTACGGGTGGTACTCGATTTGCACGGTTCCCTGGAGTGGGAGAACCTCGTAACATTTTCGAAAAGCTTGAAGATAGTTCGGTTATCAACGACTTATCGGGATGTACTGAAAGGGTTTCGCCCCACTTCCCTTGGGATAAAGTTGATGACTTTAGTGAATTAAAACAATTTTCTGATGCGCTTGATTTAAAATGGGACTCCATAAATTCGAATACGTTTCAGGATCAGTCTGGTCAGGAACATAGCTTTAAATATGGTAGTTTAAGTAACACCAACAAAGCCTCAAGAGACCTTGCGATAGAACATAATATTGACTGCATAAAATGGGGTCAAGAATTAGGCTCTAAAACTCTTACTGTATGGGTAGGAGATGGTTCTAATCATCCTGGTCAACAACATTTTCAACATGCGTTTGAGCGATATTTAGAAAGTATGAAGGAGATATACAGGGCGCTTCCAAGTGATTGGGAAATGCATATAGAACACAAAATGTTTGAACCCGCGTTTTACTCTACTATCATTCAAGATTGGGGTAGCAATATCTTAGCTGCTATGGAATTAGGCCCTCAAGCTAGATCGTTAGTCGACTTGGGTCATCATGCTCCTAATGTAAATATCGAAATGATCGTATCTCGATTAATTCAGTTCAAAAAATTAGGTGGTTTCCATTTTAACGATAGTAAATATGGGGATGATGACCTAGACAGTGGCAGTCTGCATCCGTATCAACAATTTTTGATTTTCAATGAATTGGTAGATGCTGAATATAGAAAGCAAGAAGGATTCTCACCTAATTATATGCTTGACCAGTCTCATAACGTGACTGACCCGATTGAAAGTTTGATGAACTCTGCGGCAAGTGTACAACGCTCATATGTGTCAGCTTTGTTAGTAGACAGAACCTTATTAAGTGAATATCAGCAAAATAATGATGCAATAATGGCCAGTAATACATTAAAAAATGCGTTTAATATTGATGTGTCGCCAATTCTTGCAATGGCGCGTCTGCGTTCAGGTGGTGCGATCGATCCAATTGCTACATACAGAGCATCTAATCACAGAGCAAACGTGGCAAAGGCGCGTCCTTCTAGCGGCCAAAGCGGTTCTGGAATTGTATAATAAAATAAAAATAACAAGCCATAACCCTACTAAATATTAGTAGGGTTATTTGTATGGAGAAAAAGATGTCTACAGCTGAAGAATTTGAAACTCAACCAATCAGTCCAGAAAAATTACAAGGTCCTAAGCCATTTGCGGCCAGTTATTCTGGTGAACATGTTGCCGGTACTGAGTTTGTTATTGGTGCATTATTTGTTTCTTGGGGCGTAGGCGCTTCAGATATCCTTGTAGGTTTGTTACTCGGTAATTTACTTGCAGTATTAACATGGGGTTTAATTACTGCACCAATAGCTACTGATACAAGATTAACTTTATACGCATATCTAGAAAAAATAGCGGGACCTGGCACTATTAAACTGTATAGCGTAATAAATGGCATCCTGTTTTGCGTTCTGGCTGGAGCAATGATCACGGTGTCAGCCTCGGCTGTACAAGTACTATTTAACATCCCTCCTCAAACGTCTTGGTTTCCAACTAATTTAGGATTTGTTGCCGTTGTTTTAGTTGTTGGAGCGATTGTTGTTTATATGGCTGTTAAAGGGTTTGAAAAGTTAGCGGCGTTTGCTGCAGTTTGTGCGCCTTGGATGATTCTAATGTTTATAGTTGGTGCCATTGTATTGCTCCCTACTATTGTTGTTGCAAATGGCAGTGTAGGCAGTCTATCTAGTTTTAGTGACTTTTTGACAATTGCTAATGAATCGATTTGGATACAAAGACCAGATGCAGGGGTTGGGTTTTGGCATGTTGCTGCTTTTGCGTGGATTGCAAACCTAGCTATGCATGGCAGTTTGGGTGATATGACACTTCTTAGATTTGCCAAACGTTCTCAATACGGATATTTTTCTGCTCTTGGTATGTTTATTGGTCATTATGTAGCGTGGGTCTGTGCTGGGATAATGGGAGCCGGAGCTGCAATATTACTTGGTACAGTGATAACACAATTAGACCCAGGTTCGGTTGCTTATCAAGCGCTTGGAGCCTCTGGTATTATTGCAGTTATTATTGCCGGATGGACAACATCCAACCCTACCATATATCGTGCTGGTTTAGCTTTCAGTTCTATAAATCCTAAATGGGGTAGAGAGAAAGTCACAATTGTTGTTGGTGTTGTTACTACTATCGTCGCTTGTTTTCCATTTGTCTTTTCACAACTTTTAGGGTTTGTTGGAATTATGGGTTTAATGTTGGCACCAGTTGGAGCGGTAATAGTTGCTGAGCATTGGATTTTACCTAAAATTGGATTTACACGGTATTGGTCTAATTACAAAGGAAATGTGACGAATGTTCCTGCATTTGCTACATGGCTAATATCACTAGTAGTCGCTTATTATTTAGAAACTTCTGGTACATTGCACTTATTCTTTATCTTAATCCCTATTTGGATTTTTGCGACTTGTTTGTATATTGGACTTGCTGCCGCAATGGGAGCTAGAGATTCATATGAGGCTGCTGAACCAGCTGAAGCTGCAGAAAAAGTGCGTAAATCTCAAGAAAAAGCATATTTGGAAAACCAAACGACCCAACAACAAACATCGGTCGCCAAAAAGCTTCCCATATCGATATTGATATCAAAAAGCATCGGTTATATCGCCTTGTTTACATGTCTATTATTAGGCGTTATGTCATTCTCAACTGAGGATTTGGAATTAACACGAAGTTGGTTACTGGTTCCTACTGTCATCTATTTTGTGTTTGCAACATATGCTCATTACGCAACAGAGAAGCTAAATCAAAAAGCGTTGTGAAATGATATAAACGCGACTAATAAGAGATATAGGGTGAGATAGTCATGGTAAAACGTTCTGAACATACAGCGGTGCTAGATATTGGTAAAACACATGTGAAGCTCAATATCATTGACCATCAGAATCAAATCGTGTTTTCAAGACAAATGAGTAACAATGTAGATTACAGTCAAGCATACCCCTGTGTAGATGAAGATAGAATTTGGAGATGGTTCTGTGAAACCATGCAAGATGCGTCTTCAACATTCTCAATAACACGTTTAACTACGACCACGCATGGTGCAACTGCTGCATTAGTTGACAGGAATAGAATTTTGGAAGATGGGCTAGTCATGCCAATTCTTGACTATGAAACTAAAGGGATTTTCGAACAATCTAAGTTTTATGATGAAATAAGGCCCAAATATGATGATACATTTTCACCTAATTTACCTGCAGGTTTAAATTTAGGTCGTCAATTATATTGGCTAAACGACAACTATCCTGAGAAGTTTAAGGAAGTAACCGATATTCTTATGTATCCCCAATATTGGGTTTGGAGGCTTACTGGAAAGTGTTATGGTGAGAAAACATCACTTGGTTGTCATACTGATTTATGGTCAGTAAAGAATAATAACTACTCAGATTTAATTGAAAATATGGGATGGCAATCGTTATTTCCACCAGTTAAACCGGCTTGGCACGAATGCGGACCTATACTACCTTATATTGCACAAGAACTTGGCTTGACGGAAGCGTGTGAGGTTTACAACGGCATTCATGATAGTAATGCGAGTTTCTTACGATATATTTTGATTGAAGATAAAAAGCCATTCACTGTTATTTCGTCGGGTACATGGACTATATTGATGGCGTCTCAAGTTGCGCTTAATACACTGCAGCAAGAAAAAGATATGTTGGCCAATATTGATGCACTTGGCCAACCCGTTGCGTGTGCTCGCTTTATGGGGGGCAGAGAGTTTGAGTTGATTTGCAAGCAAGCAGGGTCTTGGTTAGGCGAGCAATTTGATGAGAAAGATGTTCAAGGAGTAATCGATAATAGTGTGTTTGCTCTGCCAGACTTTAGTGATGGCAGTGGTCCTTTTGGAGGCAAAAAATCTGAATTTATTGGTGTGGTAGATAGAGTAAGTGGTATAGCACTAGCAACTATATATTGCGCTCTTATGATTGACTATCAGCTTGAATTGCTTAAAGCCGAAGGAACTATTTACATTGAAGGCGCATTTTTGAAGAATCCTATGCTATGTGCATTACTACAGCAATTGAGGCCAAATCAAACTATAGCGTTATCAGCTGATAATACAGGGACGGTTTTAGGCGCCGCTTATTTAACGCGATGGCATAAGGTGACTGGCAGCATAGAAGTTAATCAACCAGCGTTGATAAACGTTACAGGGCTTGATAATTATAAGCAGAAATGGCTCCAGTACTTGTCAAAGCTTTAATCATCTTCCGCTTCAACTAAAATCACTTGTATTCCTTGAGATTCAAACAGTGTAATCACGTCTGGTTCTACTTTTGAGTCGGTAATTAAAATGTCGACTTCATTTAATGGGCACAAAATGAAATTGCTTCTTTTACCTATCTTTGAGCTGTCTGCAAGAATAACGAGTTTATCAGTTTGCTTTTTTAATTTTTGTTCTGAACGTATTAGTAATGGGTCAGATTCCATCACACCAAATTTACCAATACCTGGTGTTCCCATGAACATTAAGGTTCCGTGGTAGTATTCAATACTGTCTTTTTCATAAGAGCTTAAAATAATACCCTGTTCTCGGTAAATCTCCCCTCCGGGTAAAGATACCTGACTATCACTGTTTTCCGTGATGTAATTTGCAAGAACAAATGAATTGGTTAAAATATTTAACTGTTTTGTCGTTAAAAACTCTCCCATCATATAGGTAGATGTACCGCCATTTATAATAATGGAGTCGCCGTCCTCACAAAGTTCTGCTGCGCGTTGAGCAATCAGTCTTTTTGTTTTCGCTCTTTTTTCTTTGTCTATTATAAAAGGTGAGCTTAGCAAATGCTTTTTTAAAGGTTCTCCATTGACAGATTCGGCACCACCGCGAATTTTATTTATTTCGCCTCTTTTCGCCATTTTAGTTATGTCTCTTCTGATGGTTGCTTCAGAAGCATTAAGCTGTTCGGTTAAACTTCTGACACTTGCGAACTGCTGTTGATCTAGAATGTCTTTTATTAACTGTTGCCTATGTTTTTCTAACATGGGTGACGCCTTGATTGAATCGTTTAAAATGGGTGATACATTATTCATAGTTTAAAGACAAATTTTGTTATGTACAGTTAGTTTTTATGTTAACAGAAAATGATTGAAATAGAAAAAAAATGATTATAAAAATATTTTCGTTTAAGTATTGGAATTATTTTTAAAACACTTATTTAACAGCAAGATAGATTAAAAGGCGAGGGTTTTTCAGTATTTCCTAGTATGACTAAATGTGATTTATTTTGTAATTATGTGACTATTTTGTAAACATGTATTTTTTTGAAGTGTTAATTAATTGTAAAGTTTGCATAAGGTAAGTCGATGTAACCCATGAATTTTAGTGGTTATTTTTTAATTTGGTCGCAGATTGCCATTTTTTGACGGCTTTTATTTGTGTAAAGTTGTATAGTGGCCTAACCAATGCGATTAAGCCTTTATTTAGAATTAGGTTACTTATTTAGTCTGTATGCTTCAATTGATTTTAATTCAGGTCGTCCGCCTCTGTTGCCACTCCCCATTGCAAAATATAATGTGTCATTAATTTTAATTGCATTGGTTCCATGACGGCCTTGATTTAGGCTCTCAAGTTCATAAAATGTTTTAGTGGAAAAGTTAAATGAGAACATTCTATTGTTTGCGGCTTTGCTCGCATTTTCACCCCCTACAATATATAGGTTGTTGTTATGGACTAATGCACCAGCACCAGCCCAGCCAATAGGCAACCTTGAAGAAAGTGTATGCCAACTTGCATTATCAAAATTATAAACATCAATAAAATGATTCACTTGACCAAAAAAGGCAGTGAAAGACTCTGGCTCATGATAACTTGTGTTTCTGCCTGCTAAAGATACCAACATGCTATCAAGTATTACGAGGTTGGAATGATCTCTAATATGAGGTGCATCAGTTAATGTCGTCCATTGATTAGTTTGAGTATCGTATTGGTCAAACATGTTTGTTGTACCACTCGTATGTCCCTGTTTTGCCCCACCAACTATATAAACTTTATTATCATATATAGTTACCCCTGCCGCACCTCTTTGTCTTGATTTTGGAATAGCTTTTCCTTTAACCCACTTATCTTTTACTGGGTAATATTCCCAAATATGGCTTAAAGGGGTTTCTTTTGGGTATTTTCCTGTAAAGCCAGATACGATAAGAATCTTATTTGGTAATGCAACAGGCGTAATGTGATGGAGTTCAAAAGGTGGTTTTTTATTTTGCCGCCATATATTTGTTTTCGGATCATATATGTCAATAGGTTTAATACCTCTCCCACCAATAATATAAATCTCATTGTTGAATACTACGGCACCATTCTCGTGACGTTTGCTTGGTGTGCCATTTGTGTCGAGAGTTTCCCATTTTGCGTTTATATTTATACTTACGAATAAACATAATAATATTAAAATTCTAGTGGGTATCGTGCTTATTATTACAAGCATATTTATTTTTTTTGCATTTATCAATTTTAACACCTTTGTCTTTTATACCCCTAAGGACCTTTATTAATTCGTCATGTTTTTCAATATAATCCGTACTTTATATAACTATTACAATGATTTTCGTTTTATCAGTCAAAATATATCATAAATAATCATTTACAATCATAGTGTATGTAATTAGAATGTTGCAATATTTTTAAATATTAATTTACATTCAGGGTTGTGTAGATGAAAGTTGTGGACAGGTGGAAGCTATGACGATTGCTATTTTAGGTGAATGCATGCTCGAATTTAGTCGTCAAGATACAGGAGATTATAGACTTTCTTTTGGCGGTGACACCCTAAATACGGCTTTATACCTCGCAAGAAATGGTGGTGCTTGCGATTACTTTACTGCTGTAGGTGATGATCCTTTTAGTTTGAATATGATAAATGATTGGGAGTCTGAGGGTATTGGCGTAAACCATGTAAAAATAAAGAAAAATCAAACGAGTGGCTTGTATATCATTCAAAATGATAACAGTGGGGAGCGGACTTTCCACTATTGGCGCAGTGCATCACCTGCAAGAAGTTACCTAAGTGATTTCCCAATTGTGTTAGATGAATTAAAAAAGTATCCAATGATTTTTCTAACAGGTATCACTTTAGCTATATATAGTGAACAAGTAAGAAAAACACTCTTTGCTTTCCTAACTCGCTATCGCAAACTCGGTGGGATAGTGATATTTGATAACAATTTCAGAGCGAATAACTGGGAAAGTAAATCTGTCGCTAAACAAGTGTATAAGAAGATGATGAATTTGACTGATGTTGCATTACTAAGTTTTGATGATGAGATTCAAATGCACGGTGAACATAGTATTGAAAAATGTTTAGCACAGTGGCTAAGTGCTGGAGTTAGAGAAGTGATTATAAAGAGAGGTTCCAAAGACTGTCTAGGTTACAAGGATGGCGACACAACTTTTGTTCCAACCGATTTAGTTGACCACCCCATAGATACAACAGCTGCTGGAGATGCATTCAATGGTGCTTATCTTGCTGCTAAACAAGCTGGACAAAGTCTTGTTGAAGGTATAAAAAATGCAAATTATTGTTCTAGTGTAGTCATTATGAACAAAGGTGCGATTATTGATGAAAATATAAATATAAGGCGGTGTAAATCATGAAAAAAATAAAATCTAGATTGATCTACCTTTTGTCGTCAATATTATTTTTGATGGCTTGCTCTGGTGGCACGTCTGATGTCACGACAATAAAGCTAGGTCATACCCTTGATACTCAGCATCCTGTGCATGTTTCGCTTGAGTATTTTGGAGAAGAGCTTGCACGTTTATCTAAAGGGACAATGGACGTGACGATATTTTCATCCGGTCAGTTGGGGAATGAGCGCGAGTTATTGGAATTGATACAAATTGGTACCATTGGTATGACCAAAGTATCGGCCAGTTCAATGGAGGCATTCGTGCCTCAAATGCAGGTATTTACGCTGCCTTATTTATTTAATGATAGTGACCATTTCTGGAAAACATTAAATAGCGATGTAGGGCAACGTTTATTGGACTACGGTCGAGATTATCGGGTGAAAGGGTTAGGCTATTTTGATGCAGGCAGTCGTAGTTTTTACACGACTAGCAAGCGAGTAGAGAGTCCAGAAGACATTGCTGGCATGAAAATTAGAGTGATGAACAGTCAATCTGCGGTGGATATGGTCAATACGATTGGCGGCTCGGCCACGCCAATTAGCTTTGGTGAGCTGTATACCGCCTTACAACAGGGGATTGTTGACGGCGCTGAGAACAACCCCCCTAGTTTTTATTTTTCTAAACACTTTGAAGTGAGCCAATATTATTTATTAGATGAGCATACGTCTATTCCAGATGTGATTGTGATTGGCACGCATAGATGGAATAGCTTGAATGCACAACAGCAAGCATGGTTAAAACAAGCGATGGATGCGGCGACTGAATTTCAAAAGGCGCTGTGGGCTGAGTCTACACAAGCATCTTTAGCCGCGGTGAAAGCGGCGGGTGTGGAAGTGATTACGGCTGACAAATCATTATTCCAAGCAAAAGTACAACCGTTATATGACCGCTTAGAAGGGCAGCCTATTCACGCGCTGGTGAAAGAAATTAAGGCATTGGGAGAGAGCGAATGACGATGTTTGATGCGGTGATAGATGGGGTAGATAAATCGCTTAGAGTGATGTTGGTCGTGATGATGGCGGTGTTAGTGATTGATGTTTCTTGGCAAATACTGACTCGCTTTATTTTACCAAAACCGAGCTTATTTACCGAAGAAGTGGCGCGCTTTTTACTGATTTGGATAAGTTTAATAGGCAGTGTATACGCGTATCGATTACATAGTCATTTAGGCTTTGATTTGATTGTGCGCAAAGTCAGTGCTGCGCGTGCTAAATTCTTGTTTAGAGTTTCATGCCTGTTAGTGATTATTTTTGCGGTCAGTATTTTAATGGTAGGCGGTGGGAACTTAGTTTATTTAACGTGGATATTAGAGCAATCATCGCCGGTCTTAAATGTGCCGATGGCATTGATATACGTAGTCATCCCATTTAGCGGGGGATTGTTTGTTATTTATAGTGTGTATTTTTGGATACACGCGGATGAGGCAATCCATGCCAGAGAGCAAGCAAATACAGTTGTAGAAGAAGGAGAAAAAGCATGATTACCCTGACGTTGTTTGTTGTATTTGCTATTTTATTACTAATTAATATACCCATTGCCATTGCGATTATTTTTGCCACCTTAGTGACCATGTTGATATCAATTGACACTTTACCGGCGTTAACGACGATTGCGCAAAGGCTGGTGGCTGGCTTAGATAGTTTTGCCTTGTTGGCCATCCCATTTTTTATTCTATCGGGTTATTTAATGGGGCAGGGCGGCATTGCGCATCGTTTGATTTCGTTTGCAAAGGTACTGGTTGGCAGATTGCCAGGCGGCCTGGCCTTTGTGAATATTATATCTTGTACTTTATTTGGGTCGATATCGGGCTCGGCAATTGCGTCTACTTCAGCCATTGGTAGCTTTATGATACCGGCAATGAATAAAGAGAAGTACGATAGACCCTTTAGTACAGCTGTGACGGTGACGGCGGCCACAACGGGCATGTTAATTCCGCCTAGTAATATATTGATTATATACTCGCTCGCCAGCGGTGGCGTCTCTATTGCCGCCCTTTTCATTGCGGGGTACTTACCGGGCTTGTTAGTGACGGCATTGCTTATTGCCGCCGCGGCTATTTATGTGAAAAAGCATAATATTGCGCCGTTAAAGGCGGCCGATATTGAGCCTTTCTGGCCAGCCTTTTTTGGTGCTATTCCCAGTTTATTACTGATATTCTTGATTATTGGTGGCATTATATTTGGGTGGTTTACCCCCACCGAAGCGGGCGCATTTGCGGTACTGTATTCACTAGGGGTATCGCTTATCATGTATAAAGAGATATCCACTAAAGACCTCTATCCTATTTTATTGAAGTCGGTGAATACGACGGCCATTGTGATGTTATTAATTGGTGCATCATCGGCTATGTCGTGGCTCATGTCATATGAAGAAATCCCTCAAACGATTAGTGCGGGGTTACTCACGCTGTCAGAGAATCCACTACTGATTTTGCTCATTATTAACATCACCTTGTTATTAATTGGTACCTTTATGGATATGACGCCAGCGGTCCTTATTTTTACGCCTATTTTTCTACCGGTGGTTGAATCTTTAGGGATATCGCCCCTTCATTTCG
>DDIL01000140.1:0-1031 GCA_002338515.1 Glaciecola sp. UBA1851
TATTCTTATGTATTTCGATCATAGTGATTCAAGCACTAAAAATCTTACACTTTTCATCGACGATAAAAGAGCGCTGAATGTGCTCAACGCTGTGTTAAAGCAACTCTTAGAATCTAGAGATTCAATTCGCTTAAAATTGACAACACATCAATCGATTGTCGCAAAATCTTTAAATTATAACTCGCACAACGATCTTATTCATTCACTTCCTGTGAAAACGAATGTCGAAGATTTTGTTGAATCATTTGTTAAACAAGTCAATTGCACATCAAGTGTAAAGCGTCACGAACGATTTTTAGAAAGATTTATTGTAACGCTTCAAGATGCGCAATTGGCTCGCAAAGTAGTAAATGTGCATAAGTTTAAATCGACTGAAAGCATGCCTCTGTATGAGAGCATGGGCGATTCTGAGTTTAATATGCCTTTCCCTGTTTGTTTGTTTTTGGATCATGAAACGAATGAACTATACATAGCAAAGACAGATAAACAGTATTCTCCACCACGAGTTTTTTTCGGGATCGAAGAAACTTTTAGACTAGCCCCAGAAATTTCGGCTAAAGAGATCAACGAATTACTAGAGGGTATTCGCGACAAAGCCGAAGCTTTACTGAATGAGTCTTACGTCGTGTGGGATGGTAACAACTTCAGACGAGAATCGACAGCACATGGAAATGAGATAAGACAATCGATGAAAAGCCAAATCGATGATTTTTGCAGCATGATCGGTTAAGTTAAACACGGTATAAGTTCAAATACACACATAGCGCGACATGTCTTTGAATACGCATAGTTGCGCTTTAAGTTTCAGCCTAGACAAATACAATAGACCAATCATAATAAAGCGGCCCCTCATATACGGCTGAGTCTTATCGTTTGATTGGCTCTTTGCATTCTGAGGTTAGAAGCGTCTATTTAGACATCAATGTACCTTCATCTGTTTTGTGAAAAAGATGGCAGATTAAGTAGAACTTTGTAGCTTTTGCTATTTAATCTGACTGACAAAAAACATCCAAAACCGGCCGTTGACGAAC
>DDIL01000140.1:1077-7940 GCA_002338515.1 Glaciecola sp. UBA1851
GCAAGTGTTTTGTTCGATAACATTTTGGTGATCTTGTCTATTGAGAATTTTTTATTTGAAACTACTGGAGGCTTGCATACTATCAGACGCTTCCACGCCCAGAGCAGTCGTTCAAAATCTTAATTTATGAACTAGAAGCACTTGTAGCAATCAGACAAAAATCATCCAAAACCGGCCGTTGACGAACTTCCTCGTTTTCGGCCGAGCCAAGTGTCCGACAATATTAAAGTTTGATAAATTATAATAATGTTTGATATTTCTTAATATAGTTTGATAATTTTGTGCCGGTTTCATCATTGAGTTTCGATTATCCGACTGGCAAGTCGCATCACAAATATTGTGATTCAACCTTAAATACTCATCAAATATGATGCCCAGATATCGAACTTTACTCTCTAATTTCATATGACCGCGAAGAACTGACAAACCTTAAATTTTTAGTCTTTTTTATAAATCAAAGAGTATTGGCTCGTAGAAAGATATAAAGAGTCTAATTATATCTTGCGGATAACCCAAATTTGCTAAAATATACCGTCATTAAATTCAAAAATAGACGTTAACTTTTAGTAGATATTAGGGTAAACGTTTACCCTTTACTTAATTTAGGGTACTATCCACTTAAATTAATCAGTTATATGCTTAATATCTATGATCCAAATTCTATTAATTTACATTCGAAAAGTCATTTTTATATTGGCTTTAGTTCATCTACTAGGCACTCAAAGTGCTATGGCACAGCAAGCCTCTAATCTTAAAATCAATTCAAATGATTCTGGACGTGCGCATCTTAGCTTGAACAAGCAGTGGAGTTTTGCAAAGTCTGACATCGATTTACCTTTAAACAAACTCGATACTTTAGACTGGGCTGACGTTGCACTGCCTCACACGCCAAAAATTGAGCCCTTGGTGGTGAATAACCAGTGGAAAGGTGTCGCCTTTTATAGGCGGACGGTAGATAAAAAAGAAAGCTGGGAAAATAAAACGATATTGCTTAAATTCGAGGGAGCAATGAGAGTCGCAGACGTTTGGCTAAACGGGATTCATTTGTATCGTAATTACGGAGGCTTTCTTCCTTTTACCGTCGATATTACAAATCATTTAACTAAACGAACGAACAATACTTTATTAGTCAAATTAAATAATCATGACCTTCCTACTACAGGGCCTAAGCCACTTCATTTGCTGGATTTTAACACATATGGTGGACTCTATCGGGGAGTTTCTTTAGTCGTACAGCCTCCTATTCATATTACCGATGAAATTCACGCTGATACTAAAAATAGTGGTGGGATAACAATTAATTATCCATCGGTAACAGCAGACAAAGCAATCGTCGCTGTGGACACACATATTAGTAATAAGCATTCTGAATTTACGCCATTCACTTTAAAGCAAAGCCTATTTTTTGGTGATATGGAAATAGTAAGTAAAGAACTGGTTGGGGAATTACAAGCGGGACAAAATAAAAAGTTTAACCTCAATTTAGAAGTCGAAAAACCAGAATTATGGTCACCGAACGCTCCAAATTTATATGAATTAGTAACTCAAATTTCTGTAAATCAAATACAAATGGATGTGAAAAAAACAACGCTGGGGATTAGAAAGTTTTCGTTTGACCAAAACAATAACCTGTTAATCAATAACGAGAAAACATTTCTTCGGGGTATCAATCGACATCAAGAATATCCGCATATTGGTTACGCTCTATCTGATGCAGCTCAGTATCGAGATGCATTAAAAATAAAGTCGGCCGGTTTTGATTATGTCAGAGTGGCTCATTATCCGATGTCGCCAGCTTTTATGAGTGCAGCTGACCAACTTGGTTTAGTTGTGTTAAACGCAATTCCAGGATGGCAGTATTACTCGCACTCTCCGCAATTTAAGGAATACATAATCGAAGCCTGTCGAAAAATGATCCGCAGAGATCGAAATCATCCTAGCGTCTTAGCGTGGGAATGTTCTCTCAATGAAACCGATATGCCACCTAATACTATCAAAGAGCTTCATAATACAGTAAAAGAGGAAATGCCAACTGCCCATTCGGCAGGCTGGACAGCTGGTTATGATATATACTTACAAGCAAGACAGCACCGGCTGCAACACTATACACCGCCGCAAGTGCCTTATATCGTGTCTGAGTATGGCGATTGGGAATATTTTGCGCAAAATGCGGGCCTTGCTCAAGATTCGTGGGCAGATTTACTACCAAATGAAAGATCGAGTCGTCAATTACTCTCTAGCGGCGAAAAACGCTTGCTTCAGAAGGCACTAAATGTTCAAGAGGCGCATAACGATAACTTTAACACACCTGCCTTTGCCGATGGATACTGGGTGATGTTTGATTATAACAGAGGGTATGCAGATGATCTTGAAGCTTCGGGTATCATGAGCATCCATCGGCTACCTAAATTCAGCTATTACTTCTTCCAAAGCCAACGCCCAGCAAATGTTACCAATAACTATGCCGATGTTGGTCCTATGGTTCATATCGCCTCAAATTGGAATGACGCTTCTTCTTCCAGAGTCACCGTTTTTAGCAACGCACAACAGGTTGAACTATTCCTTAATGGTAGAAGCCTTGGTCGAAAGGACGGTAGTGAAAATGCTCTAACAAATAATTTGACATCAAAGCCTTTTATATTTGAAACCAAAGAGTTTGAGCCAGGGGCATTAAAAGCTATGGCGTATATAGGAGATAAACTTGTAGCGACCCATCAAGTTGATACAGCAGGAGAAGGTGTATCTTTAACAATTAACGTTGATACCAGTAGAGTGCCATTGCAGCTTGACCAACAGGATACCGTATTTGTCTATGCCAATTTACTAGACAAATTCAACAATCAAAGCAAGCATTCAGGCACTGAAGTAATCTTTGAAACGAGCGGGGATATTTCACTTGTAGGTTTGTCAAAAACTACAACTCAGAATGGCATTGCGGCAGTACTTCTGAGAGTTGGAGAATCGCTAATTGACGCTTGCATTATTGCCAGACTTCCAAGTGTTAATTACGTTTCAGAACCATTTTGCTTAGAGAATTTGGAGAATGGTGGTTCAACATTAAAACTCCCTGCTCTAAATGAGTCGTGGTAGTCATAAATGCGTCATCTGACTTAATATTTAAAGGGTGTGAAATGTCTAAAGTGAAATATATATTTAGATCAACTGATGTTTTTACAAAACTAGCTGGGCTAATTTTTTTATTAACAATGATCAACATAGCAAGTGCTCAGTCGCCAGAAGAACTAAATACGATTGTTGATAAGCCGAATTTCTCATACGTCAAGGGTGGAATTTTTTATTTACCAGATGGACAAGAGGTAAAACACTTTGGTGTTAATTATAGTCCGTTTTTCGCTTATGGATATAGGGCAATTAAAAGACTCGGTAAAAGTCATAAAGAGGCGATTGATATGGATCTCTACCATATTCAACGCTTAGGCTTAACTGCCTATAGAATTCATGTTTGGGAAAAAGAGATCAGTGACGGTAATGGCAACCTTTTAAAAAATAAACATCTAGAGCTTCTCGACTATACACTTGCCGAATTGTCAAAACGTAATATAAAGGTGATTTTGACGCCAATTGCTTGGTGGGGAGGCGGATATCCTGAAAAAGATAATCCTAATGGTGCCTTTTCAGATGGATATACCAAAAATGAGATGAATGAAAATAGTGATGTTATCAAGGCGACGCATACTTATTTAGCGCAATTTGTTAATCATCGGAATCAATATTCAAACGTCCGTTATAAAGAAGACACAAATATCATCGGATTCGAATTATTCAATGAACCGAAGCATGCACAAAGCCCATCACAAAGCATGGCGTATATAAATGGTTTAGCGCAGGTTCTTAAACAAGAGAATGTTAAACAACCAATATTTTATAATATTAGCGAGCAAGGTCTTCAATTAGAATTTGCAAAGGCGGTATGCAGTGCAAATATAGACGGGATTGCTTATCAGTGGTACCCAACTGGTTTAGTCCGGAATGCTGAGCTCAATGCCAATATGTTGATCAATGTATCGACTTATACTAATCCTTTTTCAGAAATTACTGAATGTAAAAATAAGGTTAAAATCATTTACGAGTTCGACCCTTCAGACACTGATCAAAGTGTCATGTACCCAGCAATGGCTCGCAGTTTTAGAAGCGCAGGATTTCAATGGGCAACGCAGTTCGCATATGATTCAAGCGTGTTAGCTCATACAAATACAGAATACAGCACACATTACATGAACCTCCTGTACTCGCCCTCGCGAGCGCTGGGTTTAAAAATAGCTGCCGATGTGTTCAAAAATTTACCCAACAATTATGCAAGCCAAACTTACCCGCTCAATAACCGTTTCGAAGACGTAACGCTACTCCCTACAAAAGATTTAGCCCTGTTGAATAGTGCGACTAAATTCATTAATTCGCGAGAAACCCAAATACAACCCATCGATCCCGAAAAATTAAAATTAGTGGCGGGTGTAGAATCATCCCCCCTTATTCAATATGGTGGCTCAGGAGCGTATTTTTTCGACAGAGTATCTAGTGGTGTTTGGACACTAGAGCTTTATCCTGACGTAATTAGTATTGATGATGCATTTAAATCAGGCAGTAGCAAAAGAGAAGTTGCCCGGCTCTATGAAAACATGCATAGCATGATAATTGACCTTCCAGGTCTTTCTGACGGCTTCTATATCGCCCCAGTTACGGACTTAGAATCTATACAAAAATCAAAAAAGAGAGCTGTCACCGTTAAACCAGGCAAGTACATATTGGTAAATGAAGTCGGCCTGTTTAAGCAGAACACTAAAAGCATCTCTAGTTATTTTCCATTGCCAGATATGAAGCAAGATGAGGTTTTGGTTAAGCATAAGCCTAATAGGCAGTTTCTTAATGGTCAGAGGGTTCAAATAAGCGCTAACATTCAGGGTATTTCTAAACATTCTGAAGTGAACTTAATGGCACGCTATGTCGGTGACAGAGATTTTCAAGCATTAAATATGCAAGCATTCAGCGGTAGTAGATTCAAGACCGAATTGCCCGATAATGGTTCTTGGGATAGAGAAGGAATAATAGAATATGCGATAACCATTAAAACAGACAATGAATATATTACTTTTCCAGGAATGGATAGCGGAAGCCCCAAGGATTGGGACTTCGTTAGCAGCAGGCCGTATTGGGAATTAGCGATTAAACCTGCTGACTCGCCTGTAGTAATTTTTGATCAAGATAAAGATCGTGACCATTTGGTATACCCACAAAAAGGCCGCTCAAGATGGGAGACTGTTGCAGGAGAAAATGGGTTAGAGTTTGCGTTAAGACTAAGTATGAACTCCCTCGATAAGAATGGAAACAACTTTCTCGTGCGAACTGTACTTGCTGAAAACAACCCAGTTGATCATATTGATCTATCTGGCTATCAATATTTAGTTTTACATGTAAAAGCTGTTTCAAAAACGACCGTTTTAGGAATGGACCTTATTGATAAAAACGGTTTTGCATTTGGCAAAGATATGTTGGTAAAACCACAGTGGCAAACTATAGCTATACCAATTTCATCCCTTGCCCTTATAGATAGCGTATCAACAAAAGCATATCCGTCTTTTATGCCATTAAAGTTTGCCAATACCAGTGGGCAAGATTCTTTCAATACTAAAGATTTGAATTTGATACAAGGCTTACAGTTTAGGTTTCCCTCAGAAGAACTCACTAGAAGCCAAGTGAATTCATGGCATGCTGTTGAAATTGGTAATGTATACTTAGCAAAATAATGTGAAATATTACACCTCAATTGCTGTTATGCTCTGAGTGATTCGTTAAGCGATATTCGTAGATGTGTTTACTGGAGCACCATTGATTGAAATCACATAATTGGTTTATCGGTTTAGGCTTTTTTGGCGTGTTTTTTGCCAATCAAGGTGTGACAGTTCTCGCTATTCCCTATTACCATATGACCCTCAAAGTAGATCCTTTTTATTTAGGATTAAGCATTACCCTGCCGATGATGCTAGGTGCATTGCTAAGCCCCGCGGTGGGGAAGCTCTTTGATACGAGTTCTGCGTTCAGAAATAAACCACTATTAATTCTCATTTTTGGTTGGTTGACAGCGATTTTATTTGGATTGGTATGGATGGCACCAGTAGATTGGGAACAGAAGAGCATCCTCATTTACGTCCTAACGATATTAACTGCACTTGCAATATCACTATGTTTTCTAACACTCGCATTAAAATGCCTCGTCTTTGAAGAACTAGATAATCATAATGATAGAAGTACTCAGTTTGGTGTAAATGCTTTTTTCGAAAAATTGGGATCAATCGTTTATTTTTGGTTGTTTCCACTGGCCCACCTGTTTGTTCAAGGTAATATTCACGAAGGCGTTAGATCCATTGGTTGGATAATTGGTGTATTTATAATCGGAGGGCTGTGCACCTTGCTTTCTCTTCATTATCTGCGTTTAACGACTCCAGTTAAAAACTCAGTTTCTTGGAATAAAACGCATCAACCTGATAATAGTACTATCATTCCAAACACTATAAAGTTACAAACACATTCTGCACTTGCACATGCCTTCATAATGTTTGCGATTTTAGGGCTATGTGTAAGCTTTGATTACTACTTAATTGTTTATTATATGCATGCGGGAGATGTAATCGAGGGATCGTTTTGGAAAGGTGTTCTATCGACTGCTTATGCTATATTTGGAATTCTCTACATACCGGTTTTATTAAAGCTACGTAAGCATAAAAGTAGCTATGTAGTATTGCGTTATGCATATATCCTTGCGTTCATAGGTGGTCCATTAAAATGGCTAATATTTTCTCCTGACAACGATATGCTCTTAGTCATTGATGCGGTATTTGGTGCAGTAG
>DDIL01000034.1 GCA_002338515.1 Glaciecola sp. UBA1851
TTACAAGATTTAAAACAAGAGTTGGATGTGGGTAAAGTGCTCGCATCGATGTCATTAGTTGAAGCTTCTCAGGCAGGAAAAGAATACACCGCCCCCTTAACCGATAACGCAAAAAATATAGCCAGTGCAATTGAAAGAATTGAAGTACATGTGGTCGATGCGCTCAAGTTAGTGAAAAGTATTTAAATCTTTCAATTAAATTATCATTTGGAGATAGTGTGAAGAGTCAGAAAATTTATAGCAGCGGTAGCCATGAGTGGATAGTATTTGGGCGTGACCCTGATAAGCCTGCTAACGTCATTGACACCAATCAATATATGATTAAAACAAAGAACAATGCTTTTCTGATGGATCCAGGTGGTATTGAACTTTTCGCGCCCATGTTAGCAAGCGTGGTAAAAGAAGTACCAATTGATCAAATAAAGCATATTTTTGCATCACACCAAGACCCAGACATTATTTCTTCTTTGGGCTTATGGGATAAAGCGCTGACTAATGCAACACTTTACGCGCCACAAATTTGGGAAGGTTTTTTACGTCATTTTGGTATGGAAAAAACTGAGTTTATTGGGATAAAAGATGCAGGCTCTAGTCTTTCAATTGACCAATTAACCGTAGAGTTCATTCCTGCACATTATTTGCATTCGTCGGGTAATTTCCATGTATATGATCCACAAGCTAAAATTTTAATGAGCGGTGATATTGGCGTAGCAATTGAGCCACATACCGCCCCCATGGAAGTAGAAGATTTTGATGAGCATGCACCTAAAATGGAAGGGTTTCATAAACGTTGGATGCCATCCAATAGCGCTAAAAATGATTGGATAGAACGAGTCAGTCAGTTAGAAATTGATAAAATGTGCCCGCAACACGGCAGGATATTCACAGGCGACAATGTTAAGCGGTTTTTAGATTGGTTTGCAGAATTAGAAGTAGGTTCGGCAGTAACTAGCTAGTACTTAACCCGAACTGAGGTTACTTACTACCGTCATCAAACATCGCTTTCATTTGATTCGCAAATGCCATAAATGATTCTTTCATCGTTTTTTTAATTTTGATACTCAAATCAGACAAAAGGACTACGCCTTCTATTGTGACGGTTGGCGCAACGCTGGAAGCAACACTAGGAGCTTTGTTTTGAACACTCCCGAGCATACAAAATGCTTTAGACACTATATTAATATTTTCAGGGACAAATATAGAGTCACTTCCTAATAAGCTATAGATCTTGATGTTCACATTTGGACCTGAAAACTTTGCATTGGTAAAGTCGATAGTTGAACCACCAAGAACAGTAAATACTTTCAACTCTCTAGGCACTGTCCATACACCACTTCTATCAGCAGTACCCAAAATATTTATCATTTTATCTGTAGCTTGCACTTCTTGATCAGAATAATTAACTGAAAATTGGTGTTCTTTGTGTTTTTTTACGGTGTCGTCAGGAGCCGGCTTAAGGTCGGAAATTTGGTCCATCATAACTTGATGCGAAGTTGCTTCAATAACAGCGTCTAATCTGCGCTCAAAAGCTTCGTTTGAAATAATGCCATGGCTATAATTATAAACAAGTACGTCAACCACTTCTTCTTTTACTTGGTCAATTGGACGGTCTTCTAACTTAACTGACATAACTCTTCCTTTGCTGTTTCTTAAATTAATTATTTTCTATTGGCGACTAAATAAACCTTTCAATTTAGCCATTTTCTGGACTCAGCATCATAAAGCATAGCTCATGCCAATCTGTTTTTGATAATAGTTTCAATAGCTTAACAATAATTGAAGTACAAGCAATTAAATTTATTCCTAATAAATCGCGTTAAATTTAAAAATTTGGTCATTTTAACTAATCCTCTACCTCCTTATGTTTAAAATAAATAGCCGCTTAAGACTAAGGCGGTAAACATTCATTAATAATAATGAGTTAGTATCAAACGTTGTGAATCAAAGTGGCGCTATCTTATAGCGGATGTAAGTTATTCAAATAGCATATATTCAATTTTGTAGCGTTCACATTCATATTTTGACGTAAACGAAAAACCATGTTTTGATGTGTCAGCTTTTTATTTAAGGACGATAATGTATGTTTAAACGCTTCAAGTCTGTTTTACTGATTTGTATATTTTTTTGGATGGGATGCCAAATATCATTTGCTGATGAACAAGAAGGTACCCCTCACCAGTTTTTTAGCCGTCTACCCGCTTACGAAAGGGTCGAGCTTTCTCCCGATGGCACTAAAATCGCCTTTATTGAAAACTTGCAACGTCCAATGGGTGTTGCAGTGTTAAGCATATTCGACATAACAGCCGACAAAATGACATCGGTTCTTCAATCAGACAATAAGAAGATTAAGATAAACTGGTTTGAATGGGCAAATAATGAAGTATTAATGGTTAGCGCCGCATACGAGACAAAAAATTCCAGAGTTCGATTTTATCGAACAAGGCTATTCGGAATGGATGTGAATAAGGAAGAGCCTAAATTAATACAAATGCTGAAACGACGTGCTCCAGGAGTAAGCTCTGTTATAGGTGCGCATACGCCCCAATTTCAAGATTCTGTGATTGACTGGTTACCTGAAGACGAAAAATATATTTTAATGCAATCTGATTTAGATGTTCCTAACCTTCCAGACATATACAAAGTTAATGTTTACAACGGGCGCAACACTAGATTAGAAAGAGGGAAGCGGAAAATACGATATTGGTTTACAGACCGACAGAATAATCCACGCATTGGACGCTCTGTTGACTATGAAGATGGCTATATCCGTTACCTCCATAGAAAAGATGATGACAGTGATTGGGAAACCCTTTTCAGCTATACCACATTTGACGATAAACCAATTAGTATTCTTGGCTTTGATCTTGATCCGAACGTTATTTATTACCTTGCTTATATTGGGAATTATAAAGCGTTACATAAAATGGATTTAACCACTAAAGAGTCTGAAGTACTTCTACAGCATGAAGATTACGATGTAAGTGGACGTTTAATTTATTCTAAATTAACTAACGATGCGATTGGCATAACCGATATGCATTCAAAGTTTGGACGCTTCTTTTTTGAAGAGGAAAGCTATGCGCTTCATAAAGCGTTAAACTTAACTTTTCCTGACACCTTTAATAGGATTGTGGGCTTAAGCACAGACGAGAACAACTATATTTTATATACGCAAGGAGATGATTCACCAGGTAAGTATTTTTTTGGTGATAGAAAAGGCAAACAACTTTCCATGCTTTTTTCAAAATATCCTGAATTAGATGAGATGAAGTTACCCAGCCATGAAACCTTTGTTTATAAGGCTAGGGATGGTATTGAGATAGAAGCGCTAGTTACACTGCCTCTTAAAGGAGAAAAGCCCTACCCTACTATTATGCATCCCCATGGTGGACCAGGAGCACGAGATACCAACGGTTTTAACCCTTGGGTTGCCTATTTAGCTAATAAAGGATACGCCGTAATTCGTCCTAATTTCAGAGGTTCAACAGGTTTTGGGTATGAATTTGCACAAGCTCAAATGGGTCGCTGGGGGTTGGAAATGCAAGATGATATAACGGATGCGGTTGGTCATTTTGTAGAGCAAGGCATAACAGATCCAGAAAAAATTTGCATATTCGGCGCATCTTATGGTGGCTACGCAGCTAAAATGGCGGCAGTAAAAACGCCTAAATTGTTTAGATGCGCAGTCAGCTTTGCTGGCGTGAGTGACCTTGAAAGATTAGCTAAAACACAAAGCAGATATTTAGGTGGAGACAGGACAGCAGACAAGCAATTAGGCGATGAAAGCGATGATTTGGAATCTCGATCTCCTATCAATTTTGTTGAAAAAATAACTACACCGTTACTAGTTATGCATGGTAAAGATGACATTGTGGTAGATATAAAACAGTCACGTTACTTCGCAGAAGAAATGGAAGATGAGGGTAAAGATATTCGCTATGTAGAGTTTGATTATGGTGATCATTATCTATCCATTCAGCAGAATAGATATATGTTTTTTGCTGAGTTAGAAAAGTTTTTAGATTTACACCTAACTAACTGAAATAGGGCAGGTGTAAATCACTTTTTGTATAAAAGAAAAATAATCATTTTTCACATATAGTTTTTTAGTGCTGCACCTGGTCTAATCCCAGTTGCTTTGTAATCTCTAATTACTAGTTGCCCATTCACTAGCATATATTCTATACCATCAGAATATTGATGAGGATTTTCAAAAGTAGAGTTGTCTTTTAACTCTTCCTGATCCCAAACTAGAATATCGGCCTTGTAGCCCACCTTTATCATGCCCCTATCATTTAATCCCATGCGACTGGCTGGTAAAGCGGTCATTTTATGTATTGCTTCAGTAACTGTTAGTACGTTCTTTTCATTTACATACTTCGAAATAACTCTTGGGTAGCTCCCATAATTTCTTGGGTGCGGGCTTCCTTCTTGCCACTTTGTGCTGCGGCCGTCTGATGCAATGGATGTTAGAGGATATTTCATTATCCTTTCTACGTCTTCACTTTGCATAGTGTGGTAAATCCCTCTTCCTCCGCCTGAGAGCTGTATTTCAACAGCAAGTTTCGCTGCATTTGTTGAGGTAAGCGGCTGGCCTTGCTGACTTAACACATCGGCGAACGTCATACCTTCCCAACTGGGGTTATGCCTATATTCGCTAATTAGAATGCGGTTTAAATCGTTACCCGCTCGTTGGTTATAAATAATATTGGCACTTTGAGTGATAATACTCTGTTTTATATCTTGGTTTTGTGTACGCTCCTCAAAGGCCTTTGCCCCTCCCTCTAACGACCATGCTGGTAACAACACACCTAAATTAGTATTTGAGGCTGTATATGGATATTGATCTAAGGTTATGTCTACGTTTTCAAGTTTTGCGTTATCGATCATAGATAATGTGACCTTGCTTTTACCCCAAGCAGTTGGACCTGCTGTTTTATGATGCGAAATATGCACTGGCACCTGAGATTGAATCGCAACTTGTATGGCTTCATCTAAAGCATCAACAACCTTTTCACCTTCACTCCTAAGGTGAGTTGCATAAAAGCCATCATAGGGTTTTATGACTGACGCTAATTCATATAACTCTTCTGGCGGCGCAAATGTGCCAGGTATATAGAGCAAGCCAGATGACAATCCAAACGCCCCAGCTTTCATAGCTTGCTCAACCAATGTCCGCATTTGATAAAGCTCGCTGGGTGTTGCATGTCGATTGTCTCGCTGCATGACTTTTCTTCTAATGGTGTTGTGGCCAATCAATAGGCCAACGTTAATGGCACTTCCTTGCTGATTAAACTGATTAAAATATTCCTCTACATTAGCTGGGCTACCGCCACAATTACCACCTAGAATAGTAGTTACACCTTGATATAAAATATTAAGTGAATCAGGGTTTCGCAATATTCCGCGCTCGCTATGAGAGTGTAAATCGATAAAACCTGGACTAACTATTTTACCACCGGCATCGATCGTAACGTCTGCATATGCCCCTTTTAATTCACCAATTGCGACAATAACGCCATCTTTAATACCAACATTGGCATTAGTCGGTGAACCTAAACTACCATCATAGACTTGCCCATTTATAATAATGGTATCGAGCTTTCTATAGGTTGAAGACGTGCAACCTATTATTAAAAAAAGAAGCATTATTATTGAGCAAACTTTAATTCGAGTAAGCATTCGCACTTTCCTTAATTAGTAATTTTGATATGGCACATCAATCACTGTGACTCTTCAATGTGAGACGTATGCAATCATTATAGTGTAACTATTAACGACCTAGTATAAAGTGTACATAACAACTTTTATTTAATTACTGCTTTCGACGGTAGAAATATGGACGATTCTAAAATTACAAATATTGTTGTATTTATTGGCGGCGGCGCTGATAAAACGCGAGAAAAGTTTGGCATGGTATATTGGGGCCCTACCAAGCTTATGGAATATGCAAAGCTGTATTTTGATAAACGAGCAGGAGAAACGAGCAAATCTCTTTACTTTGGCTATTTGGAAAAAAAAGACATTGTTAAAAAAATAAAAAAGCTCTATCGAAAAAATCCAGAATTAAGGGTCAACTTGGTTGGACACAGCAGAGGCGGCGCTGTGGCAAAGCAAATTGCAACGGTTAGTCTCTTGAAAAAAGGTATTCCAGTTAACTTATTAATAGCGCTAGACCCAGTTAAACCTAAACTCAATATTCAGTACAAAATACCTAAGAAAAAGGGGTTAAAAAACGTTACTACTTTCGTTAACGTTTTTTCAAAACCAATATGGAAGACAGGTGCTGACTATATAGCCAAAATAGGTGGCCAGTATGGCATAAGGCTTAAAGATAAGGCCCACCATTTTATACAAACAAGAAAAGGCCATGGGCAACCTATTCCTTTATTAAATATCAAAATTGAAGAGTTAAATATCAGCTCATTAGAACTGTTAATTAATGAATCTCACCACTAAAAAAAGATGAGTGACCAATAATACGTCCCTACAAAAAGAAGCAATGTAGTTAACAGCCTATTGAACTTAGCATTAATAACTTCGGGCCGACAGGAAATGAATCTATCAGCCCAAAATTGAGGCTCTATCTGAGTTCACGCCTTAATATTTTGCCCACTGTAGATTTGGGCAGCTCATCTAGCACATTAACCTCTTTTGGTACCTTATATGCCGTTAGAGTTTTGCGGCAGTGCTCTATTACTTCATTTTTATCTATTTCGGTACTAACCGTTACATATGCACAAACACGCTCTTGAGTTTTGTCATCTGGTTTACCAATTACAGCAGCTTCTAAAATATTAGGGTGTTGAGTTAACGCTTCTTCTACTTCATTAGGATATACATTAAAACCCGAAACAATAATTAAGTCTTTGAGTCTATCAACAATCTTAATACAGCCATCTTCTTCGCGAACTCCAATATCGCCCGTCTTAAAATATCCGTCTGATGTCATTACTTTCGCTGTTTCATCTTGTCGTTGCCAATAGCCTTTCATTACCTGCGGTCCTTTTATTGCAATTTGACCGGCTCCACCATCGGGTACTGGCACATCTGAATCATCAAGTAACAAAATATCAGTATTCAATAAAGGGGTACCCACAGTACCTAGACGCTCTTTGGTGGGGGTATTAAAAGATGCTACAGGACTAGTTTCAGACAAACCATAGCCTTCTGTCACAGTACAATTTGTGGTTTTAAACCATAAATCAGATGCCGCTGCAGTTAGCGCAGTGCCCCCCGACATAGTTAGCTTCAGCGCCGACACATCTACTTTTTTAAATTCATCGTGCATACATAACCCTACAAATAAAGTATTCAAACCAGCAAATGCGGTAAACTTAAAGGGTTTAATTTGTTGTACAAACGCATCCATGTCTCTTGGATTTGGAATAAGTACCGACATAGAGCCGCGCACAAAAAAGGCTAGCATGCTCACCGTGAATGCGTATATGTGATAAAGCGGCAAAGGGCACACTAATATTTCTTTACCCTCAACAAAGCTTGCCCCTAATCGTTCCATAGTTTGCTCGCAATTACTCAAAATATTGCCATGGGTTAATTCTGCTCCTTTTGATACACCCGTTGTGCCACCGGTATATTGCAGAACACAAGTATCATCTAAATTTACCTCTGGGCGAGTTGGCAACGTTAAGCCTTCAGCTTGATTGATAGCACTCATTAAACAAGGGTAACTGCTGCCTTCAATCGCTTTTTGGGTAATCATTTGAGGTGCATCGGTAGAGATAACTATCTCTATCCCTACTTTATCTTTGATTGCCTCATATTTAGGTAAAAAATCGTGCAAGATAACAAGTGCTTTTGCACCAGAGTCGTTGAATTGATGCGCCATTTCAGCTGGGGTATATAACGGATTTGTATTCACAACAACTAGTCCTGCCCGCAAAGCGCCATAAACAGCAATCGGATTTTGAATTAGGTTCGGTAATTGAATAGCAATTCTGTCACCGGGTTGTAAGTTTGCTTTTAATCTCAAATAACTTGCAAACTTATAAGAGAGTTCATCCATTTCTGCAAAGGTTTTAGTTTGCCCTATCGCGCTATAAGCGGGTAAGTTTTTATGCTTTACAAAAGCCTCCTCAATGCTATCTGCTAGGCTGTGGATATGGCTTGGAATTAACGTATTATTTGTCATGGCACCCTCTTTTTCAACTTCAATTAGTGTATTTTGATGGCTCTATTCGCGTTAATTGTAGTTTGTTTATAATTCACTTATTCAGTTACCTATACATGCCATTCGAAGCTTTCGAATGGCATGTATAGGTAACTTACTGTTTTTAAGTTTCAAATTACCAAGCGATAATTAATGCTAATAGAGCCATTTTGATAATATTATGTTAATACTGTGTTACAGGCAGAAAGGCGCAAAATTTGCATTTATTTTCTAGCAGCATCAATGCGGCAATATGATGAAGATATCTGAAAGGTTTTTGCAGGAGGTCTATATGCCTATGAACATCAGCACTGAACTAACTTTATTTGAATACTTAACAGGCAAAATGTCTGAGCAAGCCAAATCATCAAACATTACTATTTCGGATGATACACTTTGCTATGTCGGTAACTTATTGAGCAATTTTTGCCACTCTAATGAATTATTAGTCATTAACCAAAGTAAAAAAGAACTCCCCACCCTAGCGTTCCTTTATAAAGATGCAAGAGAAACGAATAATCCAAGATTACGAATGAATTTGTTGCGTAAGTTAGGCGATTCTGCACTATTTATGGGCGCTTGGTTTGCCTATTTTTATAGGAAAAAGGGGATTGGAAAAGACTACTTTGTGGGGATGGGCTGTGCGGCTTACGACTATTTAGCTAACAACGCTTACAATCAACGAGGTATTTACAATGAACTGGCCGTTAATTTACCAAGTGTTTTGGCACTCACATCAAGCGCATTGGCTCGTGATGAAAATTATTCCACATCAGAAATATTTAGCATGTATCAGCAATATTTAAATACCAAAGATGCATCACTTAAACAACATTTACATGCTTTAGGTATACAGGTTAATGAGTCAAATTATATAAATTAATGATTCAGTGTTTAATATTGCCTTAGGGCAAAACTAACTTCACGTTATCATCATTTATGATGGGCGTTAAACTATGTGGAATGCTTAAATGTTTACTTTAAAGCCGATAGCGCTAATTGGCTATTATATAATCTCTCAATTTCTTGTTGCGAAACTGCCTTGCTATATAAAAAGCCTTGGCCGTAATCACATCCTAAACGTAGTAAAGCGGCTTCATGTTCAAGCGTTTCTATTCCCTCACCCACTACCTTTAAATCAAAGTTGTTAGCAAGATTTATGATTGACTTCACAATGCCGCTTTGTTTTGATGATTCCATATTTTGTACAAATACTTTATCTATTTTAAGTGCATCAACTGGTAAATCACTCAAGTAAGACAATGAAGAAAAACCCGTTCCAAAGTCGTCAATAGAGATTGAGAAACCTAATGTCCTTAGTTGCTCTAAGAGCCCTTTTGCATATTCCATTTCTTCTACTAATGCACTTTCCACTATTTCAAACGTTAAATAACTAGTTAAATGAGGATGTTTTCTAGCCAGTTGGTTTATCACTTCAAATAGATCGTTATCAGCCAATTCTATAGCTGATACGTTAACTGAAAGTCGTAATTCATATTTCGAAAAATACCAATGCTCAACAATATTGAATGCACGTTGAATAACCCACTTGGTGATAGTTTTTATCACGCCGGTACTTTCTGCTAAAGGAATAAACTCATTTGGTGTTAGATAACCTCGTGTTGGATGATTCCAACGAATTAATGCCTCAGCGCTTACTATTTTATTCGAAGACAACTCTACCTGGGGCTGTAACAACAATTCAAATTCATTGTTTCTTACCGCTTGATTGACTTCTGCGTTTATTGTTAGACGTGAACTTGCTTCGTCAGTAATAGAATGATTATAAAACACGTAAGCTTTGTCTTTTGATTTTTTCGCTTTATACATGGATGCATCTGAAAATTTCAATAAATCTTCCGCCGTATTGGCATCTTTCGGAAATTGTGCGATCCCAATAGAAAGGCCAACATTAGCTTCAACACCATCGCTCAAAGTAAATGGATAAGAGATGTGTTTTGCAAGTTGTTGAGCAAGCGATGATAGGTGTGAGTCATCTGAATAATCGTTAACTAAAATAACGAATTCATCTCCTCCTAACCGCGCCAATATATCGTTGTCTCTTAATCTATTTTTTAACCTTTCACCTACTTTAGTTAACAGTTCGTCTCCAAAGCGATGACCAAGACTATCGTTAATTACTTTAAATCGGTCCAAATCTAAAAATAATAATGCGCATTTAGTCTGTCTGCGCGTTGCTTGTTTAATCTCTCTCTCTAAATGCAAACGAAGTGTAAGCCTATTAGGTAAGCCTGTAAGTTCATCAAAATGCGCTAACTTTTCTAATTTTTCTTCTGATTCTTTTTGCTTGCTAATATCCGCAAATACAGCAATGAAATTAGTCACTTTTGACTCGTTATCTCGAACTTCAGAGATTGATAACAATTGAGGGTAAACCTCTCCCGCTTTATTTTTATTCCAGACCTCACCTCTCCAATGTCCAACAGAATCTATCTCTTTATACATTTGTTCATAAAACTCAGAACTGTGCCTCCCTGAGCTTAAAATAGAAGGATTTTCACCCAATACTTCTTTATTCATATAACCCGTTATTCGTTTAAACGCTGGGTTAGTGGAAATAATGTTATGTGATACATCTGTTACCAAAATTCCTTCTTGGCTATGTTCATAAACTTGCTCAAATAGTCGCCATTGCTTTTCATGTTCCTTTTGCAAAGTAATATCAAAAACCAGTACGAAGTATTGATTCAGACCTTTGTCATCAACAGGCGTAACATGGATTTCAACGTCTTTAATATCACCATTGGCAATTTCATGCTGCGTTTTGACCACTTTGGACATGAGTTTATAAACATTTTCTTCATTTATGGTCCCACCAATTTCATCAATGCGGTTTTTTATTGAATCAATATCTTCATTCTCTTCCCAAGCCTCTTTTATGCCTGGTAACACCATTCCATTAAATAACTCTGATGAATAACCATAAAATTGTTGAGCAGCCAAGTTGCTATCACACACTTTCCAGTTTTCATCAATAATAAGCATGCACACTCTATGAATGTGGAAAAAACTTCTAAAGGTTTTTTCTGAACTGGCTAATACTTTCTCTTTTTCAATCGCAAGCTTCTGATTTTTTAATCGTAAATTCATACTGTAAAGCACTGCAAAAATAATCAGAATTGCAACTAGCCAAGGATTAGCATGAAAATGAAACATTAACCAACCATTTTGAGGCTTAGCTCGAATAACCCAACTTCCCATAGGTAAGTTGATAGTTGTAAGAATAACATCTGTTTCATTTATCAGTTGTAAACTACCCATTATTGGCTCCCCATTTGAGCCTTTGGAATCTTTGCCAACTAGCACTAACTCTGCATCGCTGTATTGTGAAAGGTTAATAGCTTTTTCAAAACTTGGGAAATCTAACACTAGCGATACAACCCCCCATGGCGCATTATTAACAAAAACAGGTAATCGAGCTAATAACCCCTGCCCTCCTTGCGCAATACTTAGAGGCCCAGCAACCACTGTTTTTCTTGATGCCAAAGCCATTCTAACAGTAGTAAGTTGTTCAGGAACATTTCTGTAATTAAGACCTAATGCACTTTCATTACCTTCTAGCGGATATATGTATGTAATTATAAAATCTTTTGATACACCTATGCTGCGAATGAGCGGACTTTGGCTCATCACTTTTTCAGCATAGATATTGAATTCTTCTTGGGTAATATCAGGTTGAAAAGATACAAAAGTGGCTAAACCATTGGCTAGCTGTAAATGCTGATTCAGCAAAGACTCAGTTTCAGATTTTAATTGATTAAGCGTGGTTGTGAGCTGCTTTTCTTGAACTTGTCTTTCAGATTGATACTGAAGGTAGTCAATGTAAATTGTTGATACAACAACAATGAAAATTATAAAAAATCTAGCGGCTATGATGGCCTTTTGAGAATAATGCAAAGCGAACTCTTCTGGCTATTGGGTTTATGAACATTTAACGTTCGGATATAAGCCGCCAAACGTTTTTTCATAACGCTTAAATTGATAGTGGCATTCATTATAAATATCGGCAAAATACACAGATTCTTTAGCATCAAAAAAGTAACTCAGAGAAAGGGAAATTAAAATTTTTATTGATGTTAAAGCGCTATATTTGGAGGTGTTCTTTTGAACCTAAAAAGACGAGTATAGTGTTCCGTAAAGGTAATGATATTTAGAAAGGTTTCTGATTTGTTACCTATTACAAATAAGCTATAGAACTATTTCAGATATTCTATTGCGGCCTTGCTCTTTACTCTCATAGAGTTTTTGATCAGCATACTTTAACAATTTAACAAAATTTGTCTCAAAATTATCTTTAACGAAAGCAACACCCAGGCTCACTGTAAAAGTAACCATCTCACTATTGATATTAATACTTTGAGTGTTAATTGCTGCTAAAAACGCATTTAACTGTTTTAGTTGAGTATCATGAGTACCAGAACTAAGTAGAAGCACTAACTCGTCTCCCCCATATCTTGCGCAAACATCTGACTTACGATTGAAGTGTTCACGCATTAATTCAGCCGTTTTAATTAGGCATAAGTCGCCAATGTCGTGCCCATACTTATCATTTATTTGTTTGAAGTTATCTATATCGATTACTGCAATTCCCATAGGTTGTTTGTTTCGAGAGTTTACTTGAACAACCCTTTCTGCCTGCTGATCGAAACTTCGTCGATTGAATAAACCGGTTAACGTATCTTCATTAGAGAGCTTTAATAGTTCTTTGTTAAGATGAGATAACTCGGTCGTTTTCAGATTAACCTGTTTTTCCAATTGTTTGTTGAAGCTATCCATTACATTTTTTGCATCACTTAGTCTCTCAGCTAAGTTTTTAATTTCCATGGTGGTATAAACTACATCATCAGTTTTTTCACCACTTTCAAAGTTTTTAATCAACAGAATTAATGGCTGAGTAAGTTGGTTTGCGAAACGTTTGGTAATAAACAAAAACACGCCGCAAATAATCAATATAGTAGACATGAGGATAGTGACATTTCGAGTAAAGATATTAATCACTTCATCGGTTGTGCTTAATACGTAAACTTTCCAAGCAAATTCATTTTGGGCATAATCAAAAAGGTATTCTGAGTCATTTAATTTGAGCATTTTTGACTCTTGAGAATAAAAATTTTCTATTGAATTAGGCGTAAATTTTTCTAAAGTAGAAAGAGCTAGTTGACTACTGCTAAACACTATTTTATCAGATGCGTCAGTCACAATAAAGAAAGTAGCATTTGACCCAGTAAAAATATCTGCTTCGAGCTCACCAAATTTTGGAAGATTTAGTGACCCCTCAACAATACCTTTAAATTCGCCACTGTGAAAAATAGGACTACTAATAGCAACAATGGTATCACTACCAAATCCTCGCCCAACAAAAGCATCCGATATATAATTTTCACCCGACATACGAGGTATTCGGAAATAGTCTCTGTCTTTTACGCTAAGCTTTTCTTTCGGAAGCGATTTTAGCTTATTATAAAAATTTTCGGGGGCGCCGCCTACGACCGTACCAAACTCATCAGTCACAATCATTGATATAAAGCCGGGGAAGTATTTTTGTGTACT
>DDIL01000064.1 GCA_002338515.1 Glaciecola sp. UBA1851
GCTATGAAATATGTGGGAATAAGAATCACTGGCACCATAAAACACAGTACGCAATAAACACTTGCGCCATATCCAATAATAGTAGCAGCGGTTAGACCCAATATAAAACAGACGGTCATCAATATATAAAATGGTTCGTCAACTGGAATAAAGTAAACAAAACCAAAAGCGTAGGCAAAACCAGTAAAAAGGGATATTAAGGCCCAAACATGTAACCAAAACTTATGGTTGAAATTGTTATCGACTGTCTTTTTAATATGAAAAGCGATAACGCGAATAGCGGCTAACAGCAAAATGATTGAACCCCAAATATAGAGTTCAATTGGATTGGAAATGTTGAACAGCCACACAACCATTAATGCAATAGCAACAATATTGCCAACAGCAATACGATAAGTTTGACTGTAAAGCACTTCTATTAATTCTGAGGCAGTATGGTTATTCACTGAAGCCTGAGTTTCAAATTGCATAATGTGGATTTATCCTTGCTTATACTTCAAGCGGGAGATTCCCAAGTGACAATAATAATGTATCGGCAGTGAACAGCAATATTTTATAAAAACTTTAGTAAATAAAACGATTAATTTTGAGCGCTCATTGCTATTTCTTTTGACTTGATTGCTTGGTCCCAGAATTTTGCGCTGATGGTGTTAATAATGTTGCTTTCTGCGTTCATTAGTATTGCAATACCCATCTCTAAATCAGGAGAAAATGCAACATCTGCTCTATACCCTTGCACCCAACCACCATGATAATTAAGTTTGTAACCTCTGAAATTATAGACACGCCAACCCAGTCCATAATGCGCAGTTCTTAAGTGCTTTCTCCATTCCCTTCTTCGTAGTTCATTTTTAGTTTGAACGCGGGGTTGAGTCATTTGAGACACCATAGTAGGTGTTACTACTTCTGGGTGTTCAGATAACATGGCATTTAGCCATATTTCCATATCTTTAATACTTGCGTTAATACCTGCTGCGGGGGCAAAACGATAATAATCATCTTTTACTTTAACTTTTCGCCATTTACTACGAGAAACAGCGGCATGGGGCTTAGCCCAATTATTAGAAGCTTCTAAAGCCTTTCTGCCTACCGAAGCTTTCATATTAAGTGGCTCAAACAAGTGCTTACTTAACTCTTGCGAAAAAGAGGAATTTTGAGTTTGATAATACTCCTCTAGTACACCAAAAAGTGCGTTTTGATAAGTGTAGCAGTAACCAGGACGGCAAATACTATCGAGCTTGCCAAGTTCTTTCAGCACGCGAGGACGTTTATAATTAGCTTCAATTAAGTTGTCGTATGCATTTGGCATAAAGCCTGCTGATTGACCAATTACGTGACGAAGTAAAATAGGTTTTTCAGCATAATTATCGATGGTGTAGTCTGGTGTTAGCTGAGCAAGTGGCGTTTGCCAATCAAGCTGCTGTAAACTATTTTGTTTCGCAATAAGGGTGGCTGTAAATGTTTTGGAGACCGAGGCTAAACGAAACTTAGTATCTGCATTTATTTTGCTGCCGCCTCGCTCAGTCACGCCGTAGTATCTGAATTCCGGTGGCTGGCCTTTTCTCACAATAACCATGGCAAATCCAGGTACATTGGCATTGCTGGCTTGTTTATTAATTTGTTGAGAGTACTTATTTATCCAGTCATTATTATTGCTTGCAGCCTCAGTAACTGATTGCGTAATAATAAAACCCAATAAGCTAAGTAACAAAGTAAACTGGAAAGAATAATTAATAACAAACCTTTTGGAAAAGCGAATTGTGAACTCGTTGAAATGAACCCAATTTTTACTGCATTTATCAAACATAACTTATTTAAACTTGCTCACATTTTATCTATTTGGTCGTAAATTAGAATATTAGTTCCAAAAACAACGTGTTTTGATTATCCAATAGTCTAATATCTACAATAAGTTACGCTAAAAGTAATTCAAAAATGACTAATACATTCACCGAATTACACAGAACAGCGTTTAATAAAAACAACACTGATATATTAAATATTGGTAGTGGGCTATCAGGAAAAGAGCAGAAGAATCATGTTATCAGTTGCTGAATGCCGTCAGGCTAGGATATCACGAGATCCTAGATTTGATGGAGTGTTTTTTGTTTTGGTAAAAACGACAGGTATATTTTGCAGAAATACCTGTAGGGTACGTATGCCCCTTGAAAAGAATGTAGAGTATTCATTTGATGCTAGGCAAGCTATGTCAAAAGGGTATCGGCCCTGCCTAAAATGCCGGCCAGACAGCGCGCCTAATTCACCTGCTTGGCGTGGCGCGAATACCACAGTAGTCAGAGCAATAGAGCTACTTAGTAAAGAGTTTCATTTAAGTATGTCTGAAATAGCAAGTAAACTGGGTATTACCAATAGATATTTAAACAAACTTTTTCAGCAACATATGCAAGTTACGCCAAAAGCTTTTAGAATTTATCAGCAAATGTTGGAAGCGAAAAAGTTGCTACAGCAAACCACATTGTCGGTCGAGCATGTGGCTGAAGCGGTAGGTTTGCCAAGTGCAAGGCAACTGCAACTTCATGCAAAGAAGCATTTAAGGCTAAGTCCAACAGAAATAAGAAAATCATTTGTATGGATTAATCCAAAAAATAATACTTCAAAAACAAGCGAACAATCAGATATGAAAGAACCCTTAGTGAACACTGTTCAGATGTTGTTGGAATACCGCCCCCCCTATGAGTGGGATAGTATGCAAGCCTTTTTTGAAAAACGCTGTATAGTCGGTAATGAGAAAATTCAGCAAAATGGATTGAGTAAAATCTTAGTAATTGATGATCATGCTGTTCCTATAAACCTAGTACATATCCCTAAGAAAAATGGCTTTTTACTAGAATTTAATAGTGCGTTCTCAAAGCATACCTTGGCGATAGTAAAAACTGCTAAACAGTTGTTGGACTTAGACGCTGATCCAATTACGATTGAAAACAAATTAATTAAGTCAGGTTTGCTTCCTAAAGAGGTGATAAAAGGTTTAAGAATACCGGGTGTCGCGAATGAATTTGAAGCAGCTTGCCGAGCAATATTGGGTCAGCAAGTTTCAGTGGCGGCAGCGGTAAACAAACTAAATAGTTTCTTTGAATATTTCGCTTTAAAACGTGATGGCAAACTTCAAACACGTTTTCCGCTACCTTTAGAAGTGGCTAATGATGACTTATCATTTTTGCGTATTCCTAATGCTAGACGACAAACGCTAATTGATGTCGCAAAGTTCTTTGCGACAGAGTATATTGGCGAAACTGAGAAAAACTTAATTGAGTCAAACCAGCGCCTTAACAAAATGCTTAATATTAAAGGGGTTGGGCCATGGACATTAAATTACGTCAACATGCGAAGTAGCGGAAATACTGATGTTTGGTTAGACACTGATTTAGTGATTAAAAAGCAAATTCAAAAGTTAAAACAAGAAGGTAGAGATTTGGATTATGCTTCTGCCGCTCCATGGCGCAGTTATTTAACGATTAACTTGTGGAGAAACAGTGAATGACTCAAATAAGTGAAGAGTATATATCAACACTTAATTCTCCAGCGGGGCGAATAAAAATTTGTGCAACACAAACAGGTGTGACTGCCATAAAATTTATAGACAACCATGTGGCTATTAATGAAAACACCATAACAAAACAGGCGAAAACGCAGTTAAAAGAGTATTTTAATCATGAGCGTAAAACATTTGAATTACCACTTGAGCCAAAAGGAACGGCCTTTCAAAAAATGGTATGGAAACAATTAATGTCTGTAAAATTTGGTGAGCTGGCGAGTTATTTGGACATAGCAACAAAACTAAATTCTCCAAAAGCGTGCAGGGCAGTAGGGGCAGCAAATGGTAAAAATCCAATTAGTATTGTGATCCCTTGCCATCGCGTGATTGGCAGTAATGGTAAGTTAACTGGCTACGCCGGTGGATTAAAGCGTAAAGCTAAACTATTAGAGTTGGAATCATCTCAAACACCCTTTTCTTTATCTTAATTATTGAGAGCATAACTATTGAAATTCATCGACTTTGCTGAGCTTATTTTATTAGGCGCAATTTGGGGTTCGTCTTTTATGCTAATTAAATGGGCGGCGCCTGAATTTGGCATTTTTGCGCTAGTTGAAATAAGAGCGATTGGCGCTACGCTATTGCTTATCCCATTTGTGTTATTAAAACGGCAGCAACGTGATTTAATTCAATATTGGCCACAGCTGTTCATTGTTGGGCTATTAAACACGGCAATTCCATTTTGCTTGTTCAATTATGGCCTACTTCATATGGAAGCGGGCTTAGCCGCAATTTTAAATGGCACCGCCCCCATGTTTGGTATTTTAGTTGCTTACTTGTACTTAAAAGAGAATATAGGCAAATGGGGCATGGTGGGTGTATTAATGGGGTTCGCTGGAATTGTTCTAATTAGCTACGAACAAACAACCGATGTTGATGCTGGCATTTTACCCGTTGCAGCTATTTTATTTGCTTGTTTTTGTTATGGCGTGGCAGCAGCTTATTTAAAATCAAAGCTTTCAACTGTGAAACCTTTTGCCATTGCATGTGGCAGTCAATTCTTTACCGCTTTAATGCTATTACCATTGGTGCTAATGAACTTGCCTACTTCTATACCAAGTACGAATGCGTTTATTAGCGCTATTGTGCTGGCCTTTATGTGTACAGGTTTGGCCTATGTGTTGTACTTTGACCTTATTGCAAAAGTAGGCGCGTCTAAAGCTATTACGGTGGGTTACTTAGTCCCACTTTTCGGGGTATTGTGGGGGTATGTCATATTAAATGAAACGTTATCTAATGCCGAGCTTTTAGGTGGTGCATGTATTTTAATTGGGGTAATGTTAGCGACCAATATTCATACAAAATTTAAACGAAGAAATAGAGAAGTGGTGGTAAATACTTCAAAATGATATTCGGTTAAAATTGCAACTTTATTAAATTTCTATGTTGTTGAATTTTAAAATTAAGCGCTGTAGATAAAGTGAGTACTAACACTCATTTAGTCGATATGTGAAATCTAGAGTATACAACTTTACTCTCACTTATTTTGCACCATACTTTTATAGCTTGTTGAGCGAGTATACTCTGCAAAAAGTATCTGTTTAAATGACAACGAATTCTAAACATCGAATAACAGCTTAATATTGTAAAAAAAGCTGACAATAATGTTGCGGTTTTGTACACTTAATTTTTTTATACGTAAAGGGAAAAGAATGTCTCTATCAGTTGTTATTCTAGCCGCAGGGAAAGGGACTAGAATGAAGTCTAACTTACCTAAAGTTCTGCACAAAATTGCTCACAAACCTATGGTAGAGCATATTATCAATACAGTTGAATCATTAGGAAGTGATGCTATCAATCTAGTATATGGCCACGGTGGCGATATGCTCAAACAAGCCCTTAGCAATTATAACGTAAATTGGTGTTTGCAAGCTGAACAGTTAGGTACCGGTCATGCAGTTATGCAGGCCGTAGATAACATAAAAGATACTGATGACGTATTAGTGTTAGTAGGCGATGCTCCGCTGATTTCTACTGAAACACTAAACAAACTAGTAAGCGCTAAACAAAATGCAGATTTGGCATTGTTAACCGTTGATTTAGACAATCCTACTGGAATGGGTCGTATTGTAAGAGACGATACCAACAATATAGAGGCGATTGTTGAACATAAAGACGCCACTGACGAGCAACGCAAAATCAATGAAATTAACACTGGCATGATGGTGATGGGCGGCGCAGATCTAAAACGTTGGCTTGGCAATTTATCTAGCGACAATGCTCAAAATGAATACTACTTAACCGATGTTATTGAAATGGCAGCAAGTGAAGGGAAAAAGATAAGTTCTGCGCAACCCGATTGGCACAGAGAAGTAGAAGGGGTGAATAACCGAGTGCAACTAGCGTCACTAGAATGCGCTTATCAGCATAGAATGGCTGAACAAATAATGATGCAAGGTGCGACACTTGCAGACCCTCATAGATTTGATGTGCGTGGCAATCTTGAAATTGGGAATGATGTTTATATTGACATTAATGCAGTATTTGAAGGTGAGGTTGAGTTAGGCAGTAATGTATCTATTGGCCCTAATTGTATACTTAGAAATTGTAAAATTGGCGACAACACAAAAATTGAAGCATTTTCATTAATAGAAGATTCGACCGTTGCAGAGGCATGCACAATTGGCCCTTATGCTAGGCTACGCCCAGGCACCGATTTAGCCGAAGGTGCCAAAGTGGGTAATTTTGTAGAGATTAAAAAATCTAAAATTGGCAAAGGCGCAAAGGTTAACCATTTAAGTTATATAGGGGATGCTGAAGTAGGTGCAACTGCCAATATTGGCGCGGGCACCATTACGTGTAATTACGATGGTGTGAATAAATCAAAAACCCAAATTGGTGAGGGTGCCTTTATTGGGTCTAACTCATCTTTGGTAGCGCCAGTTGAAATTGCTGACGGCGCAACCATTGGCGCGGGCAGTACGATCACCAAAAAAGTAGAAGCAAATCATTTGGCCATAGCACGTGGCAAACAACGTAATATTTCAAGCTGGCAAAAGCCAACTAAAAACAAATAAGGTAATACTAAATGTGTGGAATAGTAGGAGCGGTTGCTGAGCGTAACGTTGTTCAAATTTTATTAGAAGGGTTAACTCGCTTAGAGTATCGTGGTTACGATTCGGCGGGGGTTGCATTAGTTAATACTAACAATAATAACGCGTTATCTATTGTTAGAAGAACAGGCAAAGTAAAAGAGCTAAAAGATGCGATTACACCCGAAAATGGCTTAGGAACAACAGGGATTGCCCATACGCGATGGGCTACTCACGGCGGGGT
>DDIL01000084.1 GCA_002338515.1 Glaciecola sp. UBA1851
TAATAGCCATTATACGATGCCCGCATTCCTAATTCTCTTGCCACACTCATAGAAAGTGGTGGAGGGGGCAGGATTCGAACCTGCGAAGGCTGAGCCGGCAGATTTACAGTCTGCTCCCGTTGACCGCTTGGGTACCCCTCCAGAGATTGATGGTGCCGACTGCCGGAATCGAACTGGCGACCTACTGATTACAAGTCAGTTGCTCTACCAACTGAGCTAAGTCGGCACTACATCAAGTGGGTGCGCATTCTAGAGTAATGATTGGTGATGCGCAAGTGTCTTTTTACAAAAAAAACAGTTTTTTTTTGATTAATTTTACAATGCTTATTTATCAATCAATTTCTGTCTATTATTTATTTGATTTTACTAGGTTTTTCGTTAGCTATCTTAGCCAATCCAACTAACACTAAATTTTCAATAAAATTGACTGAGTATTTGTTAGCCATTATTTTCGTTTGCTCTAGTACATTTATTAGCAATTTAGCATCACCGCCGCTGATGTAAATTTCAAATCGTTGGCAATTTTGTTGCATAATAAATATTGCCTGATGAATCATGCCTGAAAGTTGCGCAACTACACCATTTGATACACATTGAGGCGTATCTGCACCTAGCCTTAGATCAGACAGTGATTGTTCGGTATCAAACACCCTTGAGGTACTTGAAACAACCGCCTCTCTAGCCACTTTAAACCCTGGAGCTATCCACCCCCCTATATGCTCGTTAGCAATTACAAAATCGCATGTAATTGCACTACCGGCATCTATAATCAATACGTTGGTTTGATTGCCCATATCGCATAGTGCACAACCCGCTATAATTGCCATCCACCTATCATCTCCCATATTTTGAGGGGTGTTATACGCATTTTGGATATTAAAATCTTGCTTTGCAGATTTACATTGATATACAGGAACGTTGTTTTGATTGGCTAGTTTAATAACAGTATCGTTGCTAGCATCATTAAGAACGCTAGAAAAATATAGAGATGACGCCATTTCTATATATTCGCCAAGTTGATCAAATGAAATACGCATTACTTGTAAGTCGGCAATCGCTCTATGATTGTTATACCACGCATATTTAATACTGGAATTGCCAATATCAACTAATAAATCACGCTGGCCTAACACTAATCTCTCCCCCATGAAATGCTTGTACTTTGTGGTTTATCTCTAGTAATAGTGCACCGGTTTCATCAATACCCCTGCAAATTCCTTCGGTTTTATGGTTACTAGATACAAGCTGGATTGGCTTGTTATAAAACAAATCGGCCTTTTTCCAATCATTTAAAAATGGACCTAGACCTTGTTGCTCAAACATTTCTAAGGCTAGCCATAAATTGCTCATAAGCTTTGCAGCTAATTCATTTCTACTGATATTATTGCCAGCAATGGCATTTAAATCTGTATAAGCTTGGTCAATCCCTTCGATATTATTTGGTAATTGTATGTTTAAACCAATTCCAATAATCGAAGAAACCGTAGCACTAACCTGGCCTTCAACTTCAATTAAAATACCGGCTACTTTTTTGAAGTCGTAATAAACATCATTTGGCCATTTTAGTTTGCAACCAGGAATACCCATTTCGGCTAATGTTTTATTTACCGTGACTCCCACCATAACGCTCAGCCCAGCCATAGCTTGGTATCCGCTATTAAAATGCCAAACCATAGTAAAATACAGACTACTTCCAAATGGGGATATCCATTTCCTGCCTCTTCTTCCTCTCCCTGCAGTTTGTGCTTCTGATAAACAACAAAAACCTGACTTAAGTGATGTTTCTTCATTCAACAATTGCTTTACTACATCGTTAGTTGAGGTTACAACGTTTCTAACATCTATGAAATTAGGCTGTTTATTTGAATCTACTGGCAGAAAAGTACGTATTTTATTTTCATCTAATAACTCAAGAGGCTGAGAAAGTTTATACCCTCTTCCTTTCACGCTATAAATGTCTATTCCTAGCTTCATAAGACTTTTTATATGATTCGAAATAGCACTGCGACTCAAATCAAACTTACTGGCTAGTTGCTCGCCCGAATGAAAGTCACAGTCAGCTAATATTTTTATTATTTCATTTCTAACTATTTGTGCTTTAGAGGCACTACTTATGGATGATGATTCATTATCTATAGTTAGTTGCTTGCTGGAATTGCTACTTTGATTGTTCATAGAATAATTAACCCATCAGCACCCATTATGCGAACTTCATTTTCTAAATTTATGTCAAATGACTCTTTTACTTTTTGTTTGATGAGCTTAGCAAAATAAAGCAGTTCTTCGCCAGTACCCTTTCCTAGATTTACTAAAACTAAAGGTTGATGTTTGTGACAGCCTATTTGTCCATGGCTTGTGCCTTTAAAACCCAGTTTATCAATTAACCATGCAGCCGGCACTTTAACCATGCTATTCGCATTTGGATACCATGGAATATCAGGATGAGAAAGTTGTAATTGTTTCAAGTGTTCTTCAGTAATCACGGGGTTTTTATAGAAACTTCCGGAGTTACCTATTTTAGTTGGGTTCGGTAACTTTCGATTTCGGGTGTTAACCACTTCTTCAAAGACAGTTTGTGGCGTTGGATTGTCTAATTTATCTAATGGCGAATAATTTACAACAAGCTCATTTTCAACTGGCAAACTAAACATAACATGAGTGATGATGCGTTGATTTAGCTTTTGATGTTTAAAAACACTGTCACGATAGCCAAACAAACATTCTTTCTTAGTAAAGGTGTTAATCACATTATTGTCAGTATCGAAAAACTCAACATTATCAATAAAACGTTCAATTTCAATGCCATAAGCACCAATGTTTTGAATAGGAGCAGCGCCCACTGAACCAGGAATTAACGCTAAATTTTCAAAACCGTAAATATGGTTTTCAATACACCATTTTACTAGTTCGTGCCAATTTTCACCCGCACCAACTTTCATTTTATGGCAGACATTTGTTTTGGTGTACTCAATGCCTTTAATACTGTTAACAAGTACAGGCATGTTAATGTCTTCTGTAAAGATTGTATTACTCCCTTCCCCCAGTACTAAATAGTTTTCATCAACACCTTGGTTTTTTAGCTTATTTAATATGGTAACTAAACCATCTACAGATTTGATGGTCTGAATATCAGGGCAATTGGCTGATAAACCAAATGTATGTCGCTCAGTTAATGAAATCAAAAATACGATCTTTTAAGGCAAATGTATTCGTATATTGTTACAGAAAATTATTGATGTGTATAAACAAAATTTTTTCCAGTTTATTACAGTGATATTTGATACTTAACGAATTTAACTTTGCCTATTAAAGTAATTGTATCGGTTGATGTATTTGAACTTATATTTAGGCAAATATCATTGATACTAATTATTTACGGTGTTTGGAGTGAAATTATGCAATATATAACAACTCGAAACGATATTCGTTCGCTAGTAAGCAAGTTTACAATCCTTTTATTCTTTTTTTTAAATTTATTATTGGTTAACAAACCATTAGCTATTGAAATAGTTAACCCGCAAGGGGCTTACCCTTTACATCAGTTTTCTATGTTAACTGAAAACTCAACTATTAATATAAGTTTGCTAAACGAAGAGGGACTAATTGCATATCAAAATTATACGTCAGAAAACTTCTTACAGGCTAAATCATATATTAATCAATCGATTGCGATGTTTAATCCTGATGAATCTCCCTTAGAATATATAAACACACTAATTCTTCGTTCATTTATTGCTTATAGGGTTGGCGATAGTATAAACGCTCTTCAAGACCTCCATAAAGCGTATCCTATTTCTTCTAAATATGAATTTGAACAAGTTAACGCTGAAATATTATTAAACATCGGTGGACTACACCAAGGCCGAAATGAACACAACATAGCATTAGAATATTTAAATAAGGCGTTATTAAAGTTCGAACAACAGGAGAATCAAGAGCGCTCTTTTCTCACTCAACTTTTGAGGATGACGAGTTTACTGGCGAATAAAAGAACACTCGATGCCGCCACACTTTTAATGGAAATAAAACCCTATTTTATGAAAACTCAATATCAAGGATTGGCTTCATATTATTTACAATTTAAAGGGGAAGTTGAATCACTTCAAGGAAAGGCTGAATCCAGCATTGAAAGTTATGAAACTGCGTTGCAAGTTAGTAGTAGCAATAATCTCATGCAGATTGCGTCTTTACATCTTTTATTAAGTAAATCGTATGCTTCATTAAAAAATATGAGTCTCGCTATTGATCATATGGTTAAGGCTTTTTCGGTTGCGAGTAAAGCCAGGCCTTCTTTTTATTTCTATCAAACACTACAACTTCACAGGGCAAACCTGTTAGAACAGTTAGAAGAATTTGAAGCTGCATACAGAGTTACTCAGAATTTAATTGAAGATAACGCGTCTAAACCGATAGAAGATTTGCAGACTATGCTTAATATGCATGCAAATTTTCAATTAAACATTCAAAAACAAGAAAACCAGTTATTAAAAGAAAACAATAGAATGCAAGCTGTCCAACTAGAAAATAAGAAAACACTCAATCAGTTTTATTTTGTTTTAGTAGGGTTACTCTTCTCTATTTCAATATTACTGCTACTGTTGTTTTTAAGAAGCCGAAAACATCAAAAAGCATTAGAACAAATTACTCATACAGATGGGTTAACTCAGTTATATTCAAGAAGTCGAGTATTAGAATTACTAACTCATCACAAAGAACTATTCGATAGAAACCATCTGAGGTTTTGCGTGGCTATTATTGATTTGGACTATTTTAAAAAAATTAACGACACACATGGCCATGTAACCGGTGATAAAGTGCTAAAAAAGTTTGGTGAAATTTGTAAAAACACATTAAGAAAAACAGACATTGTTGGCAGGATTGGTGGGGAAGAGTTCCTTTTAATTCTTCCCGACACAACTATAAACAACGCGAAAGACGTGTGTAACATGTTAAATAGAAAGCTTCCGGACATAGGTCTTGAGTTAGAGCTTTCAATCAAGACTACTGCAAGTATTGGGCTGGTTTCTCCATCTAAAAATGAAGAAACTATGGATATTGTAAAAAGGGCAGACAAATGTCTGTATGAAGCAAAAGAAAGTGGGCGGAATAATATTGTATTAGAAAATGGAACATCAAACTTTGCATCAAATGTAACACGAATTATTTAAACAATTCGTTTCATATTAACGCTTTTTATAGGCAAACGTTAAGTAAAACGTTGTAACAACTAAAACACAACTTTTTCTTTCATTTCAACATTAGTTGTTCAATCATTAGGAATACCAAACTCAATAAATAGTTGTGTAAACGCAATGGGAATGACGACAGTGAACGAACAAGAATCGGTGAATCAAAACACAACAAATAGTATACTTGACTGCGATATGCAAATGAGCAACAAGCAAATCATTGTCGAAAATGTATCAACGTCTGATATTTCCCTTCAAGCTATTTCTCCCAGTTACAGAAAAATTAACATGGCACTTGGCTTACTAACGGGTGTTTTCTTTTTGCTAGTGACGAGTATTGCTTACAGCGGCTGGTTTATAAATTTGCCGGATGAAATAGTAAACGTTATTCCATATGTTATTGGCGTAATACTTTTTTTTACTATTTGGAATATTTCATATCACTTCTTTGCAGATCCGCTTTTGAAATACTCTGTGCGAGAGCATGATATCAATTTCCAATCAGGTTTAATTTTTAGAAGTCTGGTTAGCCAACCTATATTGAGAATACAGCATATAGAAATTAAACGAGGGCCTATCGAGCGAAAGTATAATTTAGCAACACTGCAAGTTTTTAGTGCGGGAGGAGCTTCTCATACTTTTTATATACCTGGATTGGAGTATGAACATGCTGTGGCTTTAAGACAACTTATCCTAGAACATAAGGACTTGGCGTCTGATGTCTGATTTTAGCCCCGAGAGTTATAAATCAGAACATACAAAACAAGAAGAACCTAGTATCGTATTTACTGAATTAACAAACGTCCAAAGTGAAGCGTTTTCCCGCGTATCGCCGTTGGCGATTATCTACTTTTTTGCAAAATCGCTTTATCAAATAATCAGCGGATTTTTAATCTATTCCTTACCCGCAATAGCGGCAGCATACTCATCTTTAAAATCAAACTTACATTTAGTTGTTATTGGTATCGCTCTATTTCTTTTGTTGATTTTAGTAGGAGCAATAGTCAAATACTGGTTTTATTTTTATAAATTTTCAGACGAACGCGTAGAAATAAAACAGGGGGTATTTAAAAAGTCACATCTAGATTTACCTTTCAAAAAAATACAAAACGTCAAAATAGTACAGCCTTTTTATTATCGGTTTAATCAATACTCATTTATTGAATTAGACACGGCAGGATCGTCCTCCCAAGAAGCAAAAATAGTAGCCCTACCCTTGTCTTTAGCAGAAAATTTTAAGCAGTTAATTCTTCAAATTAAAGATACTGGTAACAATGAACATTTTGAAAAAACATCCGATAGTGTAAGTCGTTCTAATGAGCAAGAAAGTGAACAAATACTAAATAAACGGACAACCACTGACTTAATCATTCATGGTATATCTAACAATAGAGTTTGGATATTTTTAGGCTTCTTAGCCCCATTTTTTAATGTGATCGGCGAAAATGTCAACTTAGTTTTGGAAACCGTTGGTATCGATTTAATTTCTTACCTTGATTACGAGAGTCAAAGCGTTGGATTATTTATATTACACGTTTTATCAATTGTACTTTTTATAATGGGCGTGCTGGTGCTTTTCTCTGTTATTGGCTCAATTTTCGTATTTCATGGCTATCAACTAAGTAGATTAGGCGACAGATACATCCGCAAAAGTGGTCTTTTAACTAAACACGAAGTCAGTATGCGTTTGAGTCGAATTCAAATTGCGGTTCAACAACAAGATTGGCTTGATATGCTAATAAAACGAACTAATTTACGCTTTGAACAAAACACCAGTGTGCCTGTTGGCGCTAATCAGGCCGGCAATATCAATAATGCGAGTAAATTAATTGTACCGTCAGTCACAATAGAAGAGTCTGCAGAATTAATTAAAAACGCGTTGAATGTGATAAATTTTTCGGAGATCGAATTCTTAAAAATATCCAGAAGATATATAGTACGAGTGTTTTTAGTCAGATGGCTTCCATTATTAGTAATACTTTACACCATACCTATTGTTAATTCAGTCAGTAATATGAATGTTTATATAGGCTTGACGCTCTTAACTATCTTAATATTAGCCTTAGTCGGCTTACGTTGGTATCGCTGGGGATACTTCTTCACAAACGAATATGTTTATATTCGAAAAGGTTTGTTTGGGATTAACTATTCAGTTTTTCCAAGAGCTAAAACTCAACAAGTTATATTTAAACAAAGTGTTTTCATGAAAAGAGTAAGCTTAGCAGACGTCAAATTTGTACTTGCTTCAGGCTCTTACACAGTACCTTTGATTTCAGAAAAAGAAGCCGTTAAACAGGTCGATAATTCACTAAAATATATTGCGTTTTATAAGCCTGCTTGGATGTAAGCTCTTTCTTTAAAGGTAAGCCATTAAATTATTTTATATCCGAAATGACCTGACTCATTAACTTCTCTACTAAGCTCTTTTTCGTAATATAAATAATTTAAGTGTGACAGCGCCTCCGCTATAGCAAAAAACATATTGTGAGGGTTCAGTTCCCGCTTAAATAAAACCGGTAAGCATTCCTTTACTGTTTTTCTTTCAGTACAGAATTCTCTTAACGACTGCAGGTGCGCCTGATGGTGCGCAAGTAGCTCATCAACTCGAGTATGTAAACCATAAAAAGGTTGCTTGTGTGACGGCAGTACCAGACAATTACTGGGTAAACTTTTAAACTGAGGTAATGTAGTAAGATATTGCTGCAATGAGTTTGCATCGGGCTCAGTACTATACACGCCAATATTTGGAGAAATAATGGGCAGGACATGATCACCAGATATTAGAATATTTTGCTGTTTATTAAATAAACATACATGTTCAGGAGAATGACCACGTCCAATCATCACCTGCCATTCCTCAGCTCCAATATCGATAGTATCATTGGCCTGCAGTCGTATGTATTGCAATGGAATTGGCTTAATGACTTGCCCAACGCCTTTGCTAGTTTTTCTATTCTCCTTAGCGTTATTTCGGTATGATTCAGAAAAGCCACAGCGTTGCAGATATTCATCGTCTTGCCAATCACTCGCTCCTCTTGAGCCCGCTGATAACGCTCTAGCAACGAAATACTCAGAGTGTGACATATAGAAAGGGACTTTATATTTTTCGACTAAATAACCTGCCATCCCAATGTGGTCAGGATGCATATGTGTAACTATTACCTTGCTAATTGGCTTATCGAGGCTTGCCAATAACTCATCCCATATTTCTTGTGTTTTACGAATACCTATACCAGTATCAATTAATGCGTAGCCACCAAACTCGAAGTCTTTTATTAAGTATAAATTGATATGGTCAAGGTCAAACGGAAGTGGCATACGAAGCCAAAAAATCCCATCTGAGACTTCCGTTAACTGACCAGCTTCAGGTACTTGTATATCAAGAAATTGAACATCATCTATTAAAGCTTGGTTAGCCGGTAAATTCATTAAACTGCCTTATTAATCGCTATGCAATGCATCAATTGGATTCAACTTACTGGCTTTAATTGCAGGGAATACCCCAAATCCTACACCAACTAACATACAAATAGTTAAACTTAATCCAATTGCAGTTATCGACCAACTAACCGCCCAGCCGGAGTAGAAACCAATAATTTCAGATAGAACAAGACCAAATACAACGCCTAAAATCCCGCCCATTACCGAAATAGTAAAACTTTCGGCAATGAACTGTTGCCGAATATCTTCTTGGGTTGCACCGACGGCTCTTAATAAACCAATCTCCTTCGTTCGCTCCATAACGTTTGCTAGCATGATATTCATTATACCAATGCCACCAACTAATAAAGAAATACCAGCAACACATGCCATTACAATATTAAAAATTTGTTGAGTTTGTTTTTGTTGTTCAAGCAACGCGGCAGGGATAACAAGTTCATAATCGTCTAGCCCACCATGTCTTAGTTTAATTAGAGAGTCGATTGCTTTAGAGGCGATAACTGGGTCAGTTCCTTTTTCTATATTTAATTTAATGCTATCTAATTCACTAGCCAATATATCACTTGAAAACTTTTGTACACTCACATTCAAAGGAACAAATACTCTATACCTATCTCCGCCAATTTGTACGCCTTGGAATTCATTTTTATTTCCGGCTGGCGGCTCTAATACACCCACAACTTCGAGCCATACATGATTGACCTTAACAAACTTACCCAACATATCTTCAGGGCCGTAACTAGTGGTTAAAAATAGCTCTTTTGCAGCATCTGCTCCCAATACCGCTTTTTGAGATAAATTCGCATTATCGTCATCAGTTAAGAACCTTCCAGCAGCAAGCTGCATATTAGCATTACTAAAATAACTAACCGTCACACCCAAAGCTTTCGCTTGGCTTTTATTAAAGTCACTGTAAACATCGTATACATCAATTTCTTTAGATGCACTATAACCTTCAACAAAAGGCAAGGTGGCTAATGCGGCATCTACATCACCTAAATTGAGCCCAAGACTTTCTTCTCTTATCTCCGCTAACTCTTCTTTCTCATAGTCTTTTGCATTAACTATTATATTATTAACCCCCATTGAATCTATGAGTTTAAGGGCCTCATTTTCTGCTCCCTCACCTATGTTGAGCATGGCAATAACGGCACCAACACCAAAAATCATTCCTAGTAAGGTTAGAAATGTACGTAATTTTTGCCCCATTAACTCTTCAACAGCATCACCTACTAAAACTACATACTTAGACATCAGAATCACCCTTGATGAGTGACGAATCTGGCTGACTAAGCGCAATCACGTCCCCATTTTCTAATCCGTTAGTTATTTCAACCAAATACAAATTCTTTCGGCCACTGCTTACTATCTGCTTTTCAAAGCTATCTGCATTTTTGACGTAAACATAACTTGAGCCATCTTCAAAATACAACGCCTGTAATGGGATAACCAGAGTTTCCGTAGATGCCTTAACGTTTATATTAGCGGTTAGTTTTCTACCGGGTTGCATCATAGTTTTATCTTGATCTATCAACTTAACGACTAACTCAAAGTAAGTGACTGGATTCCCGCGCTCAATGCTGCGAGGAAATCCTGATACATTTTCAACTTCTCCTTTAAATGTTGCCGAGGGAAACGCATCTAGTTTGATGTCAACCTGCTGACCTTTGGCTAAATCTATAGCGTTATTAGCTTGAACAAAAACCGTTGCCTGCATATTTTCAAGGTTAGGTATTTGAGCGATAGGTCTGCCTGGAAATACAGTTTGCCCAACGGCTGGCTTTTCACCTCTTCTATCTTTTTCATATACAAGTAATCCAGAAAATGGAGAGATGACTTCTAAACTTGTGAGCGCTTGTTGATGTTGCTGAAACTTAGTTTGTACGCCACTTTTTCTTATATCTAATACAGCCATTTCATTGTCGTGTTGTTCTACAATACTGGTTTCTTTCCACTCTAAAAACTCATCTTTGGCTTCTAGAAAGTCTCTGTTTGCCAATGTATCTATAATCTCTAACTGTGAATATATTCTAAGATCATCAATCGCGAATCTATCTGTAAAATCAAACTCATATTTCACAAACTCTTGGTCTGAATCTACATCTTGCTTTGCTTGATTTTGTTGCGCGTTACTTTTGACGATATCTTGTTGTAAAAGCATTAACTCTAGTTCTTCTTCTCGGCTGTCTTTCATAATTTGCTGAGCATCAAATCTAGCAATAACATCTCCTTTTTCTACATATGTATTCTCATCTTGTAACCAAGCGATATTCATCGGCCTGCGACCAGGAGTCATAATTTTTTGTGACTGCGCAGCCTCTATTTCTCCGAATCCTGAAACTTCTATAGAAAACTCTGTTGATTGAACTTTATATTCTGGTACAGAACTTTGCTGTTCAGATGAGCATGCAAATAACCCTATGCTTATAACACCTAATGCTATTCTCCTTAATTTCATATCACCTTGTCCTCCAACTCAACCGTCGCTTTCATACCAGGGCGCATAATATTCAAATCAAGTTTTTGGAGTGTTACCCACGCATCAAATACCATCTTTTGGTTATTTGCTGACTTTGTTCTATAGGTCTGACCAAGCTCACTAATTGTTCCATTAAAAGGTTTTTCTGGGAACGCATCTAATGTAACTCTTACCGCATCACCAAGAATGACGTCAGGTGTATACGATTCGTCAAATTCTACTTTTACTGCTATTTTATCCAAAGCAGGTAAAGAAATTAGTCTACTGCCCATGAAAACCGTATCACCAATTGCTGGTTTATCATCATCTCCATTAGGTATAAGAACCACCATACCTTCTTTTGGTGCTTTTACCTGTAACTTGCCCATACTTTCAGTTAATTCATCAACAAGACTTTGAGCTTTCGATATTTTAGCATTTTGCACTTGTTGATTAATTTGCATCGCTACTTCATGTTGAGTGACACGCTGAATAGCTTGCTTATGTAACTCGGTAGTAATTTTAAATTCAGCTTGTTGTTTTTTACGCTCTATTTCTGAACGCGATACATCCGTTATTTCCACTTTACGCTTTGCAATATCCATATTCTTCTTCGCTTCTGCAAGATCAAGATTAAGCTCTTCTAGTCTGGCCTCATTTTCTAATTTTTTTTGCTCAGCTTCCTTTATTGCTGCATCAAGATCTGAACGTCTAGTGACCATATCATTTCTTAATCTTTGTGCATCGAACTTGATGAGTAAATCACCCTCCTTCACAAGCGTATTCTCTCTAGCTATATACTCTATTTTGTATTCCCACATACGCCTAACATTCGGAGGAGTAATTGATATTTGTTGTAATGAGACTAATTCTGCTGGTGCAGAAATCTTTATTTTTTTGTTATCGATAATAGTTGCTTGTGTATCTTCATCGGAGCAAGCAAAAAGTGATATTGCGCAAATACATAAGATAGACTTTTGGTAACTAAACATTGTTATTTGCCTCTTTTTCTAACAACAATCTAACGCTCATGCCGGGAAGTAAATTGATATCAGGTTTATCATCAAATTTTATTATTGCTGGGAAGTAGGCACTTTTACCCCATAGTGGTTTACGTTCGCTTTGTTTTGAAATACTACTAATAAAACCTGTAAACTGTTTTTCTGGATAAGCATCGAAAGTAATGTTAACTTTTGACCGTTCATTAAGACCTACAGCATCAATTTCATGTACCCATGTCTCTATCTGGAAATTTTCAGTAGATTGAACATCAACAACTTTCCAACTAGGTCGAACATTCATTCCTGCACTTACTTTAGTTCCAAACCAAGGGTGCATAGCATATGTAACTGGACCGGTTACTTGAGAGACAACATTCAGTTTTGATAACACATCATTCAAATAAGTAATTTCTTCCTGAACTTGTAAGATATTTACTTCTTTTTTTGTCAATTCTGCTGATTGTTCTTGCATTGCACGTTGTAAGGCTTCTTGTGCCTTTACGTTCTCAAGCATCGCCCTTTGAAGCGCTAGTTCATATTGACCTTTATCATAGGCAGCAACCTGCTCTATTGGAACGGATGCTTCAATTTTTGCTTGTTCTACTCTCATTTTAGATACTTTGAGGCGTCCTTGAGCATCAATAACATTCTGACTTTGCTGAACCTTGAGTTGTTCAAATTCTAGTAATAATCTATCTAAATTTTCTTGATTTTGGGTGAGCTGTGCTTGTTCATTTGCGCCATCAAAAACGACTACTGGTTTTCCTTTTTCGACTATCTTTCCTTCTTCTTCCATCCATTGGATTTGAATTTGCCATCTTGAACCTTGTGGAGCATTTACTACTTGTTTTGCTGAAGAACTGACTTGACCTGTTAAAACTAAACTTTTTGCGTGTGTAAATTGTGTATAAATCAATAAGACTATTAGTAAAAGCTTAATCATTTTTCTCTCCTATCACTTCACCATCTTTCATAACAATCACTCGTTGTGCATATTTAGCAATATCGTCTTCATGGGTTACCATTACAATAGTTTGTCCTTGATGATGCAGTTCAGTAAGCAGATCCATTATCTCATTTGACGTTTTAGAATCTAAATTTCCGGTTGGCTCATCTGCTAGAATTACACTAGGTTTATTAATTAAAGCACGTGCTATCGCCACTCTTTGCCGCTGACCGCCAGACATTTCGAATGGTTTATGATGTTTTCGATGTGTTAAGCCAACTCTTTCTATTAGTTCATTGGCTCTTTTTGATGCTTCGCTATCGTTAACGTCTGAATACCTCAATGGAAGCTTTACGTTCCCGACGACGTCCAATTTTGAAAGAAGATGAAATGTTTGAAAAATAAAACCTATATGTTTATTTCGAACTTTTGATAACTCGTCATCAGACATACTGGCAACATCATTACCACCAAGCTTATAAACACCTGAATTTGGCGTATCTAAGCATCCGAGCACATTCATTAAGGTAGATTTACCCGACCCAGAACTTCCCATTATGGCAACAAATTCATTCTCTTTTACCTCAATACTTACGTTATTTAAGGCAGTAACTATTTCTTCACCATTTTGGAAAGTCTTTTTTATGTTTGATAATGCTAACATTGTCTTATTCTTATAATTATTTTCTAACTAATAATACGGTTAAATAAACATTAAGATTTACTTATTAGTATTAAGTTTAATTTATTATAGAAAGAGCTGCCTATTATCGATTGTAACAAATTGTGAGAAGTATCTAGTTTTTCACTTTTGTATGTCATAGAACCAAAAAACCCAGCGCTA
>DDIL01000095.1 GCA_002338515.1 Glaciecola sp. UBA1851
CCGCCTTGTGCTTCATGTACATTAACTTTACAAATGCTATCTAGCCTTTGTGCAAAAGATTTTGTGAAGCTAGGTGGCATATGTTGTGTAATTACGGTAGCAGGAAAGGCTGGAGATAGTTGCTCTAATACTTGACGAATTGCTTCTGTTCCACCAGTAGATGCACCAATGCCAACAATCGTTTCTGTGCCTGAATAACTAATTGGTATAGACTGAATATTCTGAGGAGTAGAGGCGCGCTTTTTGGGCGTAGCTTTAGCTGCCATCTTTATTTTTTCAATAATTTCTTGCTGATATTCGCCTATGCTATTTGCCACATCTATTTTAGGTTTAGCAATAAAATCGATTGCCCCCAACTCCATAGAACGTATCGTCGCGTCAGCACCTTTTTCAGTAAGCGTTGAAATCATTAATACCGGTGTGGGCCTTGCTTTCATCAGTTTATCTAAAAACGTCAGGCCATCTACCTTAGGCATCTCAATGTCTAAGGTGATAACATCTGGCTTTAACTTCATCACCATATCTTTAGCAACATAGGCATCGGGTGCTGCACCGACTAATTCTAAACCAGGTGCTTGATGGATAATTTCGCCTAGTAAACTTCTAATAAGCGCCGAATCATCTACCACTAAAACTTTAATACTCATTTATATCCCTTAGTCAAATAAGTCAACATCGCCAGCAGCAGGTGTTTGCGCTACCTTCACTTGGTACTCAGATTCACGATCAATGATAGTTGTATTATGCATCGATTTAAGTTTTCTTACTTTGACTTCCCCAGTTAATGGGAAGAAATAAACTTTCCTTGGAAACTCACCTAATAAATCTTTTGCTACAACTGGAATCTTTTCAGCATCTAAATATTCTAGAACAAAGGTTGAGTTTTGCTCACCTACGCTATTTGTTCGAAGTTGCTTCAAGACATTGCCACCACCAAATATTTTTGCTTCTAATCTATGCTTGGCAGCACCTAATTTCATCAAATGGTTAATTAGGATTTCCATTGCATAAACGCCATAACGAGCAGAGTCTGAGTTAAAATTTAATTCATCTTGATTAATAGGTAATAGGAAGTGATTCATTCCCGCAATTCTAGTAATAGGATCACGCAAACACACCGATACACATGAGCCTAAAACGGTGACTATCATAGTGCTGTCTTTGGTTGCGAAATATTCGCCTGGTAATATCTTTACTGCTTCGGTATTAAAGTTACTGTCTTTATATCTATTTGAAGCAAGATGCTCGGTAAAATATGCACTCATAAATTTTTATATTTTAGGCTGGTAAATTGTTTTACCTAATGGTTTTAATAAGGAGTTTACATGGCCAAAGTTTTCGGAATGACCAGCATAGTAGTAACTGTGTGGAGCCATATGGCGAACAATTTTGTTTAATATTTGTAACTGGGTAGGTTTATCAAAATAAATCATTACATTACGGCAAAAAACAATATCAAGGCCATTAGGTAAGTCCCAAGTATCATCCATAAGATTGATGCGTTTAAATTCAATTAGCTTTCTAAGCTCAGGTACAACTTTAACAAATCCATTATTCGCGCCTTTACCTCTGCGGAAAAAACGCTTTTTCCTTGCGCTATCAAAAGCATCTAACTGCTCAATTTTATAAACGCCGTCGCTAGCTGTTTTTAAAACGTTTGAGTCAATATCAGAGGCAATAATACTAACGGGTATATCAAACTTACCTAATGCTTCAACTGCTGTGATAGCAATAGAGTATGGCTCTTCTCCTGTAGAAGACGCTGCGCACCATATTCTAATTGGCTTATTGCCATTAGCAGCAATATGTTGCTTTAACGCATCAAAATGATGTTGTTCTCTAAAAAATGATGTCAGGTTGGTAGTGAGCGAATTAACAAATTCTTGGTGTTCGCTTTCAGTGCTATCAACATACCGTAAATATTGGCTAAAACTAGACATTTTAAGGTGTCTAATTCGCCTTGATAGCCGGCTATAAACCATTGAGTCTTTGCTATCAGCAAGATTAATCCCTGCAATCTTTTTTAACCGCTTTCGTACTGCTTCAAAATCTGCAGTAACGAAAGCGAACTCTTTATCAGCATTGACCGTTTTGGAGCTAACATGGCTTGTCATGCGCTAAAAGCTCTCCCATTCATCTTCTTCAATCTCAGTAGGCAACGACGCGATACTTGGGGCGTGGGTTGGTTTAGCAACAGGTGCCGAAGTGGGCAGTTCTTCACATTGCGTTGATAGTATATCCGGGGCAGTGTTAACCGCTTGAGATACCACATCAGACTCACTTAGTTTGAATGTGCCTACACGGTTGTTAAGGTCGCTGGCTTGCGTGCGCATACTTTCTGCTGCCGCCGCCGCTTCTTCTACTAATGCTGCATTTTGTTGTGTCATTTCATCCATTTGTGAAACGGCTTTACTCACCTCATCAATACCAGTTGATTGTTCAGCCGATGCTGCTGCAATCTCACTCATAATGTCGTTCACTCTTTGAATGGATACAACAATTTCTTGCATAGTATCACCAGACTGATTGACTAAACTATTACCGCTTTCAACTTTAGTTACAGAGTCTGAAATCAAATCTTTAATGTCTTTTGCTGCATTGGCTGAGCGTTGGGCTAGCGTTCTAACTTCAGAAGCAACTACCGCAAACCCTCTACCTTGTTCACCCGCCCTGGCTGCTTCCACTGCTGCATTTAAGGCTAATATATTTGTTTGGAAGGCAATGCCGTCTATTACACCAATAATGTCAGAAATTTTCTGAGATGATTCATTGATAGATGCCATCGTTGTGACTACCTGCCCAATTAAATCGCCCCCATTGCTTGCGACTTGCGCAGCCTGTGAAGCTAATCCGTTCGCTTGGTTTGCATTTTCAGCATTTAAACGTACCGTACTAGTAAGCTCTTCCATGCTAGAGGCAGTTTCTTGTAAACTAGATGCTTGTTGCTCTGTTCTAGTTGATAAGTCTGCATTACCAGAAGCAATTTCAGACGATGCGTTATTAATCGTATCGCTTGCTTCACGAATTTTGCTGATCATGCCTGCTAAGTTTTCAGTAGTGGTATTACAATAGTTTTTCATATCTAGGAAAGTGCCTCTATAATCGCTAGAGACGCGTTTAGTTAAATCGCCCTCACTCAGTCCAAGTAATACGTTGCTTACTTCATTTAAGCCGCTCTCAGTCGTTTTAATCAATTGATTTAAACCTTGAGCCAAGGTAAGCATAAAGTCTTCTTTACCTTCTTCGGTGATTCGTTTGGTGAAGTCACCGGCCAAGCTTGCTTCAACTATTTCTGC
>DDIL01000026.1 GCA_002338515.1 Glaciecola sp. UBA1851
TCTGAATTTGCTGCTATATTATTAAGTAAGCAAACATGAGTGCATATCAGAATGAAATATGAAGCAAATACCGTTGACGAATATATAGAACAGCTTCCAGAAGACAGACAAGTTCCCATTTTAAAGTTACGGGAGGCCGTTAATGACAATTTACCGGAAGGGTTTCTTGAAACTATCAGTTACAACATGATTGGTTGGGTAGTACCTCATTCTTTGTACCCTAATGGCTATCATTGTAATCCTAGCTTGCCATTACCTTTTATCAATTTAGCTTCTCAGAAAAATTCCATATCACTCTATCATTGTGGTGTGTATGCACATGATTCAATAATGAACTGGTTTATAGATGAATATCCTAACCATGCTAAACGAAAACTCGATATGGGTAAAAGTTGTATCCGTTTTAAAAAAATGGACGATATTCCTTATGAATTAATAGGTGAGTTGTGTGCGAAGATGTCGCCACATGAGTGGATAAATATTTATGAAAAAACTGTACAAAAGAACTAGTAGTAACGTGGAGTCTTTGTAGGAATGCACTTATCTATATTAGACACGTTATTTTATTGGTTTCATGTAGTGATTGTTATTTTCAATTTATTCGGGTGGATGTTTGTCGTTACTAGAAAACTACATTTTATTATTGTTACCTGTACTTTGTTTAGTTGGGTAGTTTTAGGTTTAAAATTTGGCTTAGGTTATTGCTTTTTAACTGACTGGCATTGGCAAATTAAATATAAAGCTGGCTATACAGATTTACCGAACTCATTTATTACCTACATTCTAAATTACCAGTTGGGATTGTCTATTTCTCCAGCATTAATCGATATTTGTGTTGGCGCTGCGTTTATATTCGTAGTCATTGTTACCTTTTACGTCAATAGAACTTGGTTGTTGTTGCCCTTGAACAAGTTTAATAAATCAATTTAGTTTGGTCATGTCCAATAGAACAGATAGATATAATGTAGTCATAGTTCTGGTGGATTGCCATATAGTCGTTAAAGCAATCTGAAAACTAGAAATATAAAGGGTCTAAAATAACAGTAAGCTAACTTCTATCAAGTTTCGTACGTATTGCAGTTGTACTAAAGCCAAAATAAAAATAAGGATTCAGAATGCTCCGTTTGAGATATATTATTGCTGCCACGCTATTACTAACGCCAACTTTACTAGTGGCAGAGGAAAATGGACAAAGCCACCCATTACATACTATCGCTATTTCACCGCAAGCCGACCGAATTGAGAAAGATATTCAAACATTAGTGAATTTTGGGACGCGTCATACCTTGTCAGAGACTAAGTCTGATACTAGAGGGATTGGTGCGGCAAGGCGTTGGATAAAAGCAGAGTTTGAGCGCATTAGTGAACAGTGTGGCGGTTGTTTAGAAGTGTATTATCAAAGCGAAGTAATAAGTGGAGAAAGACGTATTCCTGATCCTGTTGAGGTAGTGAGTGTTATTGCTATTCAGCGAGGAACAACCGACCCAGGCAGATATGTAATTATGTCGGGTGATATTGATTCCCGGGTAACCGATGTTATGGACTTTACTTCCGACTCTCCAGGAGCTAATGACAATGCATCTGGTTTAGCAGGTACGCTAGAAGCTGCCCGTATTCTTACTCAATATAAATTTAATGGCAGTATTGTGTATGCTGCACTAGCGGGCGAAGAGCAGGGATTATTCGGTGGTAAGATTATGGCTGAAGCTGCAAAAAAAGATAACTGGCGCATAGTAGGCGTATTGAACAACGACATGATTGGCAATATTGAAGGTATAAATGGTGTGGTTAACAATACAACCGCTCGAATATTTGCTGAAGGTACACGTATGTTAGAAACACCTGCAGAAGCAACTAGTCGACGCTTTAGAGGTGGGGAAGTGGATTCGCCAAGTAGAAACCTAGCCCGTTATATCGATTTAATTGCAGATAATTATGTGCCAAATTTAGACACTATGGTGGTGTATCGTTTAGATCGTTTTCGCAGGGGAGGGCATCACCGGCCATTTAATGACTTAGGTTACCCCGGTATTCGCATTATGGAAACTAACGAACATTATGACCGCCAACACCAAGATTTGCGAACGGAAAACGGCATTAATTATGGCGATACCATTGATGGCGTAAACTTTGAGTATGCGGCTAAATTAACCGGTTTAAATGCCGCTAGTTTAGCCAGTTTATCTTGGGCTCCTCAGCCTCCAACCAATGTATCTATTTCAGGTGCAGTAAAACCAAGTACAACATTGGCATGGGATAAAGTGAATGCAGAAACAAACCCTCATTTGAAAGGCTACAAAATATACTGGCGTTATACCGATGCACCGCAATGGCAGTTTAGTCGCTTTGTTGGTGATGTGAGTGAGGCGACATTGGAGAATGTTGTGATAGATAATTACTTTTTTGGCGTAGCGAGTGTGAGTAAAAATGGCTATGAAAGCCCTGTTGTTTTCCCAGGAGCTGCTGGCGCTTTTTTACCAGGCTCTGATGATTAAACTTGTTTGTTGTTGTGCTGTCAATATTCCGTTCATATGGAAATGCCGCTAGCCTTGTAAAGCTCCCTCTTTCGAGGGAGCGATATTCGATTTTAGGCTACGAGTTAAAATTGAATAAATATGTCAGGGAAGGCCACAATTAACCCCAGCACAATTACTTGCAGTGCAATAAATGGAACAACACCTTTATAGATAGTCGTGGTTTTAAACCCTTTTGGTGCCACGCCTTTTAAGTAGAATAGACTAAACCCAAAGGGGGGCGATAAGAAGGAGGTTTGCAGGTTCATTGAAATTAAAATAGCGAACCAAATTAAGTCTATGTCTAGAGCAATCGCGACTGGCGTGATTATAGGCACGACTAAAAACGCTATTTCAATAAAATCGATAAAGAAGCCTAATATTAAAATGGCAACCATGACCAATACAATGAACATCCATTTTTCGCCGGGTAAATCTAGGAAGAACTCTTCTACATAATATTCACTACCTGAGTAACTAAATACCATTGAAAACGCGGTTGCACCTATTAGTACCGCAAATATCATAGAAGAGACTTTTACCGATTCTTTCGAAACGTTAAATATAGTTTTTAATGCTAATACCGCCATAAAACTTTGCTAATAATACTGCGCCAACTGCCCCAATAGCTGATGACTCTGTAGGCGTAGCAATACCCGAGAAGATAGAGCCTAATACTGCTACTATTAAAATAAGTGGAGGAACGATATCTTTTAATGCTTGTTTAATAATGGTGGCTTTATCTTCTTCCACTTTAATTGGCGG
>DDIL01000038.1:0-179 GCA_002338515.1 Glaciecola sp. UBA1851
TTGCTCAATGGGCAAATATGCATAAAGGTAAAAACCTTGTTTCAGATCCAACTCATCGTGAGCATAAAGAAGCGTGGCCATCAGGCAGAACCAATCATTATTGGTTTGATCTAAATAGAGACTGGCTATTACTTACCCATCCAGAATCAAAAGCCAGAGTGGCCCAATATCAAGCTTGG
>DDIL01000038.1:449-24341 GCA_002338515.1 Glaciecola sp. UBA1851
GTACCTATTTCTTCCAACCCGGTGTTCCTTCTCGAAAGAATCCTCTCACACCCGATGAAAATGTTACTCTCACTGGCGCATTAGGTAAGTTTCATGCAAAAGCGTTAGATAATACTAATCAACTTTATTTCACAGAAGAAAGTTTTGATGATTTTTATTATGGCAAAGGTTCAACTTATCCTGATGCACATGGCAGTATTGGCATATTGTTTGAACAAGCCAGTAGTAGAGGACATCTACAAGAGTCAATTAATGGATTAGTCAGCTTCCCTCGCACTATTCAAAATCAAGTTACCACTTCTTTATCTACCTTTGATGGTGCTGTAGCGAACAAGTCAGCACTTTTGGCTTATCAACGCCAATTCTATAAAGATACAGAAAAATTGATTAAAGATGACGACCATAAAGGTTATTTAATTTCATTATCGAAAGATGAAAGTCGTGCACAAAGAATGCTTGATATACTTGCGTCTCATAAGATTGAATTTAAATTATTAACAAAAGATGTTGAATCTAATGATATAGACTTTATAGCAAATACCAGCGTATTTGTTCCTTTAGACCAATATCAGTATCGTTTGGTTAAGTCTTTGTTTAGCGAAAGACAGCGTTTTCCTGACAATACATTTTATGACGTATCAAATTGGAATATTGCATTGGCATTTAACCTAAGCTACTCGCCTGTCTCTTCTTCCGTTGCAAGAAGACTTCAATTGTCAGACTATAAAAATACCCCATCAGTAAATAACAACTTATTAGAAAACCAAGTTGCTTATGTATTTGAGTGGTTTGATCATCAATCACCAACATTTTTACAATCTTTGTTAGAGAATAAAGTGCAGGTAAGAATAGCTGGCGCTGACTTTACAGCAGACACAGCCGCTGGGCGTACTTCATTTGCGAAAGGAAGCGTCATGATACCTAGCGCATTATCACAACCCGATGATTTAATCTCATTATTAAATAGCTATTCAACTCAGTACAATATTAAAGTACATAATATTACTAGTGGGCTTACGCCAGTAGGCATCGATCTTGGTTCTAGAACATTCAAAAAGGTGGAAGAACCAAGTGTCTTACTAGTGGGCGGAGTAGGGACATCCAGCTATGAAGTAGGTGAGATTTGGCACTATTTAGATATGCGTTTAGGTGTTCCCGCTACTATTTGGGATTTAACCAATTTGAATAGTCGGACATTAGAAAGATACACCCACATTATTTTTGCATCTGGTACTTATACGAATGTAAGTAAAGATGTAGAGAGTAAGATAACAGAATGGGTTAAAAATGGTGGCACGCTTATAGGTCAAAAGACGGCGCTTCGTTGGTTTGCAAAAAACAAATGGATTGATAACTCGGTGGTTAGCCGTGATGCCTTAGATGCAGCATTCTCAACGGAGAAGTTACAATATGCCGACAAGCAAGCAATGTCTGCCAAAAAGCTTGTGGCTGGTGCGGCCTATGAATCAAATATTGACCTCTCTCATCCTCTATTTTTTGGATTTGAGAACAATCGACTCCCCTTATTTAAAACCAATAATTTAGTGTTAGAAAAAACCGATAATGTGTTTGAGGACATCGCAATGTATACTCAAGCTCCGCTTATAGCTGGTTACTCTGCTGATGAAATGCAAAAGCTAATTAGTAACACTGTTGCTATAGTCGTGAATCCGCAGGGGAAAGGCCGCGTGATTGGCTTTGTTGACAACGTCCATTTTAGAGGTTTTTGGGATGGAACAAATAAACTGACGGCTAACGCATTATATTTATCGCCTCTCATGTAACACTGCTTTAGTGTATGGCTATTATTTCAATGTAATAGCCATACACCAAACACTTATATCTATATCAGGGTTGTGCTCTAATATTGTTTTGCAAGCCTCATTAATTGTTGCTCCAGTTGTTACTACATCATCTACCAGTGCAATTGATAAATAATCGATTGGCTTCGCTACTTTAAATGCTCCCCGAATATTTAGCATTCTCTCGTTTTTGTCTAATGATGACTGTTGTTTTGTATTTACCGTCCGCAATAGTAAATCGTCACTATTAATTGAAAAATGTTTAGCTAGCTCAAGTGACAGTATCCTTGACTGATTATATTGCCTCGAAATATGCCTCTGATTACTTAAAGGGACGGGAACAACCGCTTCGGGTATTGCTTGATTAATGTTTAGCTTTCCACCTAAATAATATTCAAAAAATTCTGCAAGTACATTTGCGGCAAGCGTCTTCCCTGAAAACTTTAACTGATTGACTAAAGCCCTGACTACACCTTTGTATTCTGATAGTGCGTATAGGCCTGAGTATAACGGCGGCACGATATTCCCAACAATGCTTTGGTTTTCAAGTAAATTATGCCCAGGAGCCGGTAATAAGTGTAAATATGTATCGGTTAAGCAGTACTCACAAACCAAAGTATCGCTAGTTTGGTGGCATAGATAACAGTGTTTATTTGGAAAAATTTTATCAAAGTAATATTGGAATATATGAAATATTGCTAGTAAGTGCTCCTTGCTCGGCTCATATCTATTTGTATTTGACATGTGACTTCATGCTCCTTCAGATAATCTAAATTTATGACTACACCAAGAAAAAATATCCATTAATATTACTTAGAGTTTAGATTTATCTACTGCCTATATAGTAAACTCATATACATCTAATGTTTACTGTATTGAAGTATGGTTTTTAACGAAGCACAGCCTATTACACTGGTCTTCCTGCATGGTTGGGGGATGAACAAAATGGTTTGGCAACCATTGTTATCAAAGCATGATTTTAGTCATAGTGGAAAAGTAGAGTCTCTTCAGCTTGATTTGCCGGGGTTCGGCGATAATCAATTTGTTGTAGAGCCTGATAGCTATTCATTAGATTCACTGTCAAGTCATATTGAAAAACAGTTGCCTGATAACTCGATTATTGTAGGCTGGTCGTTGGCCGGTTTAATTGCTCAAACTTTAGTAAATAAATTAAGTGCAAAGGTGATTGGCCAAGTGCAAGTTTGCAGTACACCAAAATTCACACAAACTGAAGATTGGCCTGGAATTAAACCTATAGTACTTCAACAGTTTGCTAAACAATTGAAGCAAGATCATAAGGCTTTATTAAAACGTTTTTTAGCTATTCAATGCATGGGGTTAGATAATGCTAAAAGTGTTTATAAAGAAATGTATGAAGCATTAACACAGCACCCCTTGAGTAACGAAGAAGCTTTAACGCAAAGTCTAGCATTACTTAGTTCAACCGACTTACGAGGACGCTTAGTTACAGGCTCGATAAATACACCTAGTCTTCGAATTTTTGGAGGCCTGGACAGTCTAGTTCCCAAAAAAGCGCTGCCTTTAATTCAGCAAATCTATAGGAATGATGAATTCTATTTAATAGACAAGGCCTCTCATGCACCTTTTATTAGTCATCCTGATAATTTTGCAAGTATATTGAATACGTTTACCTTTAATAACTTCCTCAAATAACAGCATATGCTGGACAGTCCAGAAATTTGTTAAAGAAATCTTATGTTTGGTCGATACGCTATAGATAACCAAAATTATTTTTTGTAGATGATTATGTCTAATGTATTAAGTGTTAATCAAAACGGTTTAGCCGGTGCTATGCAATCAGGCATGGAAGCATACCGAAATGGCAGTAAGCAGGTGACTCAGGAGTCTATTGATATAGCCAATGGCAATCGACAAGGCTCATTGGCCAATCAAAGTGATATTAATCAATCCAGCGTTGCCTTAATTACTGGTGAACTGCAAGCAGAGGTTGGCGCAAATGTCATATCCCGCGTGGACGACATGATCGGCACTATTATAGATACTTATGCTTAGCCACTAGGTAAACATTGAAATGAATATTGATTCACAAACATATTTATTAAATATAGTCGCTCAAACCAAATTGACTGGTGGTTTTAACAAGGCTACTCAAGCTAATAGTGACTCAAATTCACCTCCACTTAATCAGATTCAACAAAGCAACCCTGGCTCTCAATCCAATTCAACCCTTAAACCTGACATTGTAAGTTTGTCTGATCAGGGCGTCGACAAAAATAGCAACGAAAATGAGTTGTCTGAAGATGAACAAAAGGAAGTAAAAACACTAAAGGATAGAGATAGGGAAGTACGAGTGCATGAACAGGCACATGCTGCTGTAGGCGGTCAATATGCTGGCTCTCCCTCGTATGAGTTTGAAACTGGCCCAGACGGCAAGCGCTATGCAGTAGGTGGAGAAGTATCGATAGATGTATCTGAGGAAGAAAATCCTGAAGATACAATACAAAAGATGCAAATTGTTAGAGCGGCGGCACTCGCGCCAGCTGAGCCAAGTACTCAAGACTTAAAAGTTGCGGCAGAAGCCACTCAAAAAGAAAGTAAAGCGAGATCGGAAGTTGGTCAAAGCAACTTGTCTGCTGATCCTGAAAGTCATGATAATCAATCAAAAAGTGATACCAACAGACTAACCAAAACACAATTAGCAAACACTTATTCATCATCAATATCAGCTATCTCTAGTTTTGCGACTCGAGCATAATTTTAAGCGCGAGTTTTTCTCTTTTCCCTTTATCTGTCGGCCAGTATACTTAATATCAATCTTGTTAAAGGAATAAAGTTACTTAGCTTATGGCCTACCCGATTCCACTAAATACTGCCCACACTTCAATAGAAATTAAAAAAAGCCATTTTTATGGGTATGCAAGTTATGCATCTTCCCGAGAACAAGCGTTACAGTTTCTTAATGAGATTAAAAATAAATACCCAGACGCACGGCATCACTGCTGGGCGTATTTATTTGGTCAACCTACGTCACCAACTAGCGCGGCCATGGACGATGATGGAGAACCTAGTGGCACTGCAGGCAAACCTATTTTAAATGTATTGCAACATAAAGGGGTTGGCGATGTGGTGCTAATTGTTGTTAGATATTTTGGCGGTATAAAATTAGGGGCCGGTGGGTTAGTTCGAGCATACTCAGCTTGTGCGCAGCAAACAATGGAAGCGTTGGAAACTGTTCAGCAAGTGGTTGAATCTGTGGCAATCATAACGACCGGCTTTAAACAGGAGCAAGTATTTAGACATTACCTCAGTCAAAACAAAGGACGGGTAAAAGAGTGTATTTATACTAACGAAGTAGCGCTAACTGTTTCTTTACCGACCGATAATTTAGGTGCATTAATAGCCTTAGCTGCAAACTTAAAAGCGAGTATTAAAACAGACCCAGACTAAACTATTTCACTAGCCTAGAAATTTCTTTGAAGTGTGGGTTATTCTTAGTTTGCGTCCATTCAAATAATAGCATTTCAGTACTTACATAGGTAACGCCGCATTTTTCTAATCTAGTCTTAGCCAAGTCAATATCAGACGCCTTTCTTGAGCTAACAGCATCTGACACCACTATCACATTGAAGTTAGCGGCAAGCGCATCTAATACGGTTTGAAGTACACAAACATGTGCTTCACAACCCAGCACAATAAGTGTGGACTTACCCTGTAATTGATACTGCTTAAGTTTTGAAACAATTGCAGCCTCACCAAAACATGAAAAACTTTCTTTCGTGATTACATTGTCATTTATAAAAGGTTTAAGCTCATCTACGCTATGCCCGAGTCCTTTCGGATATTGTTCTGCAATAGTAATGGGGACGTTGAACAAAAGTGCGCCCTTCAATACACGGGTCGCATTTTCAACCATGCTAGCAACGTGCGTTAAATGCGGCGCAAGCTTTTGTTGTATATCAACCACTAATACTTGAGAGTCAGTTGCGTTTATTTTCATCATATGTGTTACTCCCAGTATCCTATAGTGATATCAGCTATCTTAGTATCTAAACAAAATCAAATAAAAAATGAAGGACAATTTTTATCGACCATCACTGTTGGTATCGCTATTTTTTCGCTTTAGCAAATGCTTCAGCAAACGCGTTACCCATCATGGCATTTCCCGCTGGTGCATTACTTCTATTGTTATTTGGCTTACTACTTCTTTTATTGGTGTTAGCCGTTGAATTAGATGGTTTTTTATGTCTCTCTGCAGGCTTAGCCGTTGCTTCATCATCTAAACGCATGGTTAATGAAATACGCTTTCTTCCTTCATCTACTTCCATTACTTTTACTTTTACCACATCACCTGTTTTCACCACTTCACGAGGATCTTTAATAAACTTGTTTGTAATAGCTGAAATATGAACTAGGCCGTCTTGGTGTACGCCAACATCTACAAAGGCACCAAAATTAGCTACGTTGCTCACAACACCCTCTAATATCATACCTACTTTTAGGTCAGATACTTTTTCTACGGCATCGTTAAAAGTCGCCGTTTTAAATTCAGGGCGAGGATCTCGTCCGGGCTTTTCAAGCTCTTTAATAATATCGTTAATGGTAGGTAAGCCAAAAGAATCAGTCACAAACTCTTTCGCATCAATTTGTTTAAGCGCGTCTTTATTACCCAATATTTCATTTACCGACGCATTAATTTTAGCCAAAATATTTTTGACTACATCGTACGCCTCTGGGTGAACGGCAGATTTATCAATAGGGTTAGAACCGTCCATTATGCGCAAGAACCCCGCGGCTTGTTCAAATGCTTTTGGGCCTAAACGCTCTACTTTTTTCAGCGTTTTTCTATCATCAAACGCCCCGTTTTTATTTCTAAAATCAACGATATTATTTGCTAGGGTTTTATTTAAACCAGACACATGAGTTAATAAAGCAGGAGACGCTGTATTTAGGTCAACGCCTACCGCGTTCACACAATCTTCAATCACGTTATCCAAAGACTGGGTTAATTGGCTTTGATTAACATCATGTTGATATTGGCCTACACCAATGGCTTTTGGTTCAATTTTAACCAATTCAGCTAGCGGATCTTGAAGTCGGCGAGCAATCGAAACAGCACCTCTTAATGAAACATCTAAATCAGGTAGTTCGTTTGATGCTAACTCAGACGCCGAATAAACAGACGCGCCTGCTTCACTTACCACTAATTTTTTGAGTGTTAACTCACTGTTGGCTTTCATCATTTCTGATACTAATTTGTCTGTTTCTCTTGAACCAGTCCCATTACCAATACTAATTAACTCCACTTTATGTTGTTTGCATAAATTAGCTAACGTTCGTTGTGATTTATCCCATTGATTTTGCGGCGCATGTGGAAATATTGTAGTAGTTGCAATAACTTTTCCAGTTTGATCTAGAATCGCAGTTTTCACGCCTGTACGTAAACCAGGATCAAGACCCATCGTTACTTTAGCGCCTGCAGGTGCAGCCATTAACAAGTCTTTTAAATTATTAGCGAAGACATTAATTGCTTCTGCTTCTGCTTTTTCACGAAGTTGAGTAAACAATTCGGTTTCCATGTAATGGCTTATTTTTACTCGCCATGTCCATTGAACCACTAAATGAATAAAGTCTTTTCTGGCTTGATTCCCTGCCAAATTTAGCGCTAATGCATTTAATATAATGGTTTCGCAATGATTCACTTTTGCCTTATTTTCATTGGCTGGTTCATCGTCAATCGATAATTGAAGTATGCCTTCGTTTCTGCCCCTAAAAGCGGCCAAGCCACGATGAGATGGAATATTATCTAGCTTTTCGGAATAGCTAAAGTAGTCCTTAAATTTCTCACCTTGTTTTTCCATGCCCACTGCGACTTTACTCACCAAATAAGCATGCTTTTTCAAATATTGTCTAACACTTTGAAGGACATTAGCATTTTCTGCAAACTGCTCCATCAGAATAAATTTTGCGCCATCTAATGCACTTTGAGTATCTGCTATACCTTTTTCTTCATTGATATAGTTTTGAGCAGTGTCGTTAGGGTCTGAATTGATATCGTTCAATACTGATTCAGCCAAAGGTGCCAATCCAGCTTCTATAGCTATTTGCCCTTTGGTACGTCTTCTAGGCTTATAAGGTAAATATAAGTCTTCTAGCTCAGTCTTGTTTTCGACCGAGTTGATTCTGTTAGAAAGCGATTCATCTAGTTTCCCTTGATCAGCAATAGATTTTAAAATGACTTTTTTTCTATCTTCTAAATCTCGCAGATAACTAATGCGCTGTTCTAATTTACGAAGTTGAGTGTCATCCAATCCTTGAGTGACTTCTTTTCTATAACGCGCAATAAACGGTACGGTTGCCCCCTCGTCTAATAGAGTGACAGCGGCTTGAATTTGAGTTGGTTTTGCGCCTAATTCGGAAGCAATTTTTTCAATTATCATGTATTGAGACCTAAAGAACCTTAGTTTACAGATGTGGAATATGAATGAATATTAAGCAGAATTTTTGCATTATCATGTTGTATACAGAGATGATGTTGTGAAATGGATGAAATTCAAGTTTTTGCCTACCCCATTTAAGTATAGTTACAAACATCAATTCTTAATTGTTGTAATTATAACTAGAAGATATGAATATCGCCTATGTTTTTTCGTACCAAATGTTCATTATCTCCCATTCTTTTATGCCAGTAGGTGTTTTTACTGTGGCGATATCACCTTCTGATTTTTTTACTAATGCGCGCGCCATGGGAGAATCGATTGAAATAGCGTCTTTCTTTCCAAAAATTTCATCATATCCAACAATTTGGAAGGTTAACACTTCAGCGTCTTCGCCTTCTATTTCTACCCAAGCGCCAAAAAATACTTTACCCTCTTGTTGTGGTGAATATTCCACCACTTTTGATCGCTCTAGAGTTTTGCGCAAATATCTCACGCGTCTATCAATTTCACGCAATCGTTTCTTATTATATTGATAATCTGCGTTTTCACTTCTATCGCCTAAGCTAGCTGCCCATGTCACTTTCTTTGTAACTTCGGGTCGCTCTTTACGCCATAAAAAATCAAGTTCTTGATTGAGTTTTGTAAACCCTTTCGGGGTTAATAAGGGTGTTCTCATAAATGCGAAAGATCTGTTTGATTAGGAGCGTTATGCAAAAGCAAATTTTGCAGTTAGGTAAAAATATTTGTACAAAAAAGGCGCTACTTATTACTAGTAGCGCCTCTACATTTTAGTACGTTTTATTACTCATCAAATGGTGCGATACCAAGTAATTCAACTTCAAAGATTAGAGTGGAGTTAGGCTTGATTTTGCCAGTTTCTCTTGGTCCGTAAGCTAATTCAGACGGTATGTAAAATTTATATTTACTGCCTACTGACATTAATTGAACGCCTTCAGTCCAACCACTTATTACTCTATTTAATGGAAACTCAGCTGGCTCACCTCTTTCAACAGAAGAATCAAATACTGTTCCGTCAATTAACGTACCGTGATAATGCACTCGTACTGTATCTTCAGCAGTTGGGCTTGCACCATCGCCTTGCGTCATTACTTCGTATTGTAAACCAGTAGCTGTAGTGGTTACGCCTTCACGTTCACCATTTTCTGCTAAGTACGTTCTGCCAGCCTCTGCGTTAGTATTAGCTAGTTCAGTCACTTGTTGTTGCTTAGCTTCTTGAAACTTTGCAGACATTTCGTTAATGAATACTTCTAATTCTTCGTCAGTAAATTGAGGCTTGTCATTAAATGTGTCTAAGAAACCAGTCACTAAAGCATTTGAATTAGTTTCTATGCCTAGTTCTAATTGCTCATCGAACCTTTCTTTAGCGAATCGACCCATGCTTGCACCCATTGCATATGAGTGCTTTTCAGCTTCGGTTTCAATGGCAGTCATGCCACCCATTTGATCAGTTGTTGCTTCTTCAGATTTATCAACACCACATGCAGTTAATACGATTGATGCACCAACCAATACGGCTAAGCTAGCCTTCTTCATTTATTATCTCCTGTAACTTAAAGCAAAGCTTTATAGTTAATTGTTTTCGAACTTGGTTTATAATATAGCCCATGTTAATGCCCTTAAGACAAAAGTAAAAGGTTTGTTACCCATTAGAACGCAAAAATTTTCTATTATTTTGATATTAGTGATATTTCTAGTCGCTTGTACCATACCTGAATCAGACCCTATCTCTCGCGTCAACTTGTCTGAGAGTGGTGTGTATGCGGCTGATATTCACGCCCGTAGTAATATGGTTGTTTATTCTGAAGTGAGTGGTGAAATTAAGGTTTTTGATCTCGACTCAAAAAAGCAGTTGTATTCTTGGCGCCATCAGGGCGAAGGGATTAATTTAGTTGATAATGTAAAATTTTCAAACGATGGCGAATATGTTGTTACCTCTGACAGCGAAGCCTTTGCGCTTTGGTCCATGCAATCTGGTGAGCCTTTAGGGTTTTGGCGAGTAGATGAGTCAAGTATAAGAGATATTGCAGTCGCGAATAATGGCAGGGCGGTATTAATTGGTAGATCAGATGGTGTGGTCATGTTCTTTGAGCCAGAAACACAACGAAGATTAGATTTTATTGCGCATGAAGAAAAAATTAACTCGGTTGATTTATCCTCAAATGGAAAGTATGCACTTACAGGTAGCAACGATTATAAAGCTTATCTATGGGATACAAGTACGGGTCAAATAATTCACGTGTTTGATCATCCCCATCGTGTCACTACCGTATTAATTGACCAAAATGCAAAATATCTATTTACTGCTGATGGGCAAGATAAAGCCCAAATATGGGATGCGCAAACCGGGCAGGCAGTGACTCGGTTACATTTTATTGAGCGTCAGTTGATTTTTACTGCGGCTAAATTTTCTAGTGATGGTAAGTACTTATTAACGGGATCTCCAGCCAAACGCTTGGCTTTATGGGAGGTCGCTACGGGCGAAGTTAGTGCCCAGTGGCGCGTTGCGCCCAATGATGGTCCAGCGCCACAGTCGGCTGTTGTGTATGCCGTTGAATTTGACGGAATCAATCCAGTCTCTATATCTTCAAATGGTAATTATGCTATTTGGCCTATTAATCAAAAGGATTAGGAAATGAGCAACAATCAAGTAATAGAAGACCAGGTTGCTTCGTTAGAGAAGTTAGTCGAAAGCTTACAAGTTAAAGTGGCGTATCAAGACGACACAATTGAAACTCTCAATCAAACTATTATTCGTCAACAAAAATCGATTCAAGATATTAATTACAATTTAGAAAAGTTAGTTGAGAAAATTAAAGCAATGCCAGAATCGGATTCGCCAGGTTCAAACGATATAGAATTACCTCCTCATTATTAACAGCACTGACTTATTCGGGTTTAAATACACCAATCACATCGCCAGGCGTTTTCGTTGCCGCTTTTACTTCGTCATTAGTTTGGGTTTCTTTATAATCGCAGGATACACAAGCTAGCTTTTCAACGTTGTTTTCAAAATATAACATTAATGTATCAAGTTTCTGGCAAGATGGGCACTTTGCTCCCGCAATAAAACGTTTTTTCGTTTTTTTGGTCATTGTGTCAAAGGACTCTTTATATGATGATTAGAATGATTAAGAGAGTATACCAAAATTGTGGTTCTTTTGATCAAAGGACGATCCTATTAGGGCCTGTTTAAAAGTAGCTTCCTTTAATAATGATTCACCTATCATAGTTTGGTATCCTTGCGGATATAGACACTATATTAAGTATTATGATTAAACTCCAAAATTTAGGTTTGCAAAGAGGTGTAAAAACCCTGATTGAGCAAGCTAACCTCGAAATTTATCAAGGCCAGAAAGTGGCTATAATCGGGCCAAATGGTTGCGGTAAATCTAGCTTGTTCTCATTACTTCTTGGCAACATAAGTGCGGATAAAGGCGAATATAGCGTTGCGAAACAATGGCAAGTAGTGGCTATTGCTCAATATATTGATGATACATCGCGTACTACGCTTGATTATGTAATAGACGGAGATACTCACCTTAGGCAACTTGAAGCAAAACTCGACGATGCTGAAAAGAATAATGAAGGTGAGTTAATTGGTAAACTGCACGATGAACTAGCTCAAGCTGGGGCATATGATGTTAAATCCAGAGCATCCACCATTTTGGCGGGGTTAGGTTTTAGTGAACATGCATTAACACAAACAGTTGCAAACTTTTCCGGTGGCTGGCAGATGCGTTTAAATTTAGCTCGCGCACTGCTTTGTCCATCTGATTTATTATTGTTAGATGAACCCACTAACCACTTAGATTTAGATGCAGTGATATGGCTGAAAGACTACTTACAGCAATATAAGGGAACATTGTTACTTATTTCTCATGACCAAGCTTTTATAGATGATTGCGCGCAAATGATTGTGAGTTTTGAACAAACACAATTACGAGCTTATACCGGTAACTATACAAGTTACCAAAAGCAACGGGCTGAACGTTTGTTGCTTGCGCAAAAGCAACATGAAAAACAAATGCAAAAACGCCAGCATTTGAATTCGTTTATTACCCGATTTAAAGCAAAAGCAAGTAAAGCAAAACAAGCTCAAAGCAGGGTAAAACAGCTTGAAAAAATGGAAACGTTAATGCCTATTCAGCAGGAAAACGAATTTTCATTTGAATTCAAACAGCCAGACAAATTGCCTAACCCATTAATTAATATGGAGGCAATAAAACTTGGTTACGACAGTACAATTATACTTTCTAACATTCATTTAAATTTAGTGCCGGGCAGTCGCATTGGTTTGCTAGGCCGAAACGGCGCAGGTAAATCTACTTTCATTAAACTACTTGCAGGTGAATTAACTCCATTGCAAGGCCGATACACGGTTTCTGCTGGATTGAAAATAGGTTACTTTGCCCAGCACCAAGTGCAAGCGCTGGATTTAAACAGCTCTGCATTCGAGCATTTATTTAGATTAGATAAGCAATTAAGCGATCAGCAAATTCGTGATTATTTAGGAGGCTTTGGTTTTCATGGAGATGAAGCGCTTAAGAAAGTTGAGCCTATGTCAGGTGGTGAAAAAGCACGATTAGTATTAGCGTTAATTGTTTATACCAAGCCCAACTTATTGCTACTTGATGAACCTACTAACCATTTGGATATCAATATGCGTGAAGCATTGGCGTATGCACTTCAAGAGTTTGAAGGCGCGATGGTCATTGTTTCTCACGATAAGTACTTATTAGAAAGTGTATGCGATGATTTTTACTTGGTTGATTCTGGCGCAGTGTCTGATTTTTCGGGAGACTTATTAGACTACCAACAATGGCTATTCAGCAGCAAAGTGGCAAACGAGAATAAATTAAGTGGCAGTAAAACAGCATCGCGTGATGAACCCAAAATAGATAGGAAAACACAAAAACGTTTAGAAGCTGAGTTTCGCCAATCTACAAAAGGATATAGAGAAACCATTAGAAAATGTGAATCAAGGATGGATTTGCTTCAAAAAACCTTGTCTGATCTTGAGCATAAAATGTCTGATACAAGCTTATATGAGGCGGTTAATAAAGCACTATTAAATGAGCTTATAAGCGACCAAGCTAGTATAAAAAACGAACTTGAAAGTTTGGAGTATGATTGGTTAGACGCTCACGATTCGTTAGAGATAGCGCAAGCAAAATTTGACAAATCTATGTTAGGTTAAAAATTCTACAAACCCCAATAAAAAGAATTATTCAATGCACAATGATATGTCTATATGTGACCAAGACTTCTGGCGATTCTCTGTCTCTTTTTACGGCTATAAAAACGCCCAGCAGCTGTTGATTATGTTGCAAGATAGTGAACAAGCTAATGTTAATTTGGTGCTTTTTGTTATTTATTTGAGTGTGATTAAGACGTCTTTGAATAACAGGGAGATTGAACAGTTAAAATTAGCCATTTCAGACATAGATTTAAAAACAAATTTGCTGCGAGCAAAAAGAAGACACGTTAAAACAGAATTAGCTATTGATTCTTTATCAAGCTCAGATACTTATCAAAACTTATTAAAGCAAGAGCTTGAAATGGAAAAGCAACAACAAGTTGTTTTGGTTAACACTTATAACCAAATTGTTGCTGATAGAGGTGGCGCTGGACTGTCCAGAAATCACGTAAACATGTATTCTGGACAGTCCAACTTTCAAACTAAGTTAGCTGGACTGTCCAAATTGATTCAGCAATGCTGCGGAAAAAACACTCAAACTGAAGATTTGATTGGTAGTTTAATGACTAATTTAGAATGTTATTTACAAGAATCGTCAAGTGAAATCAGGCCACACCAATGATCGTTCAAACAGAATTTGGAAAAATTAAACCCTCTAACTTTAAGCCCAGCATAGCTTTAACTAATTCTCACCTACAAACAATATGGCCTAAGTTTGGTTTGAAAAGCCCAATCAACAACTTCGTTCGAGAGCGTATTAAAACACCAGACAATGATTTCTTAGATTTGGACTGGAAACTACCCAAAAAGCAACAAGCGCTAGTAGTGTTATTTCATGGGCTAGAGGGTTCTTCGAGATCTCACTATATAGAGCACTTAGTTGAGGTATTGTACAAAAATGATATTGGAAGTGTAACCATGCACTTTCGAGGTTGTAGTGGACAGTCCAACTTAACCTCTATTTCCTATCATTCAGGCGCAACCTTTGATCCAGAGTACATTATTCCATTAGTAAAGCAGCGCTACGCATCCATTCCGTTGTTTGCAATTGGCTTTTCTTTAGGGGGGAATATGCTTATGAAATTAGCTGCGAATAATGCTAGTTTACCGATTGAAGCATTTGCCTGTATTTCGGCTCCATTAAATTTAGCAGCGTCATCAGAAGCAATAAATATAGGTTTTTCTAAGGTGTACCAGAATCATTTAATGACCAGTATGAAAACCAATGTTATCAATAAAATGAAAACTGTCGATATGGGCGGTAAACTTAAGTTAAGTGAAAATGAAATTCAGCAACTAAAAACATTTAATCAATTTGATGAACACATTACTGCACCATTGCACGGATTTAAAGGTGCGGATGATTATTATTTAAAATGTAGTGCAATAAATGATCTAGGTGCAATAACTAAACCAACGTTAATTATTCATGCACTTGATGACCCATTTATGGACGCAAGAGTGATACCTCGCGCTGAGCAAATTAATCAGAACGTGGCATATGAATTTAGCCAGTTTGGCGGCCATGTTGGATTTTTAAATTCAATCACTGGACAGTCCAAGTTATGGTTACCCCAACGACTATTATCCTTTGTTTTAGAGCAACTCCCTAAAGAGGCGCGAAATGATTGTACCGTTTAAAGATTTAGAAACTGAAACACTCAACAATTTGATAGAAAGTATAGTGCTTCGAGAAGGCACCGACTATGGTGAAATAGAAATGAGCCTATCGGAAAAAGTGGCCTTAGTAAGACAACAGTTAAAAAATGGTACAGCTTATCTAGAATATTCTGAAGAGCATGAATCAGTGAATATTGTAGAGGCTAAATTTTAGTAGCTGGACAGTCCAAATTTAATTTCTGGACAGTCCAGCTTAGATTGAAGTCAGCTTAATCGTTACTCGAAAATCACACTAAATGTTAATGGCACGGTTGTGGAAATGCTATTAAGCATAGCAATTTCTTTTAATGCGGCAATACCTGCATCTAACTGAAAACTACTTGCATTTATAAGCGTTGGTTTAACCGTAGTGGCTCTGAATTGACCATTTTCCAATGCCGTTATGGCAACATCAAAAGTAACCGGTGCACTTACATCTTTTATTTTTAGACTACCGTTAACTGATACGGTTTGTGATGTACCTTCTGCTAACTTTAATAATTGTTTGTCGATGTTGGCATTAAACACTGCTTGTTGATAATTGGCGGCATCAAACAGCATTTTTCTCATGCGTTCATTTCTGATTGGTATAATTGTATTAACTGAATCTATGTCAATTGCTATGGTTAGTGCGCCTTCGTCAGAAAGCGAACCAGAAAAACTATCAAAAGTATGACTTTCAGCAACATGCTCGTTTTTAATACTAATGAAGTTAAGCTGGCTTTTATCTTTATTTAAGTTTAAATCGGCAAAACTTAAAGACGAAAAACCTAAACATGCCGCTAGTGATATTATTTTGAAAAAACGTGATTGCTTACTCATATCTAATCCAATATAAATTATTTATACTGAATTATACTTTCCCAATCGACTCGTTGATCACCTAATACGACGAAATCTGGATTTGTCACGCTTTCTCTTTCGTTGTAGGTAATCGGATCAAATGTCGCCGCTTTAATAACGCCACCTGCTTCATTCACTATGCATTCTGATGCACCTGTATCCCATTCACCTGTCGCGCCTAAACGCATAAACACATCTGCTTTGCCTTCTGCAATAAAACAAGATTTTAGTGAGCAACTGCCTGTTGGTAAGGTTTGATATGTTCGTTTTTCAGTTAGACGCTGAAAAATAGGCTCTCTGGATTGCCGGCGGCTGATTGCAATCATGACCACATCTTCACTTGGTACATTAAACTTTCGCACGCTGATAGGTTTGGTTTCAGCAGAGCATCGCTTATATGCGCCATGACCTTGGCTAGCAAAGTACAAAGACTCGCCACATGGCCAATAAATCACACCAATGACTGGTCGATTATTTTCTATTAAGGCGATATTAATTGAGAAATCGCCAGAGCGAGCAATAAATTCTTGGGTACCATCTATTGGGTCGATTAACCAGTAACGCTTCCAGTTAGCACGCTCTTGCAAAGACGCTATTTCAGTCTCTTCTGACATAATAGGAATTTTGGGAGTCAGCTCGGTAAGCATTTCCATAATAATTTCATTTGCTCGGTAATCGGCTGTGGTAACCGGGCTGTCGTCATCTTTTTCAAAGGCTTCAAAATCGCCCTTATCATATATATTTAGTACTTCAATACCGGCTTTGGTTGCCGCTTCTTTAGCGATTTCTAGTAACTCGCTAATAGATTTTGACATCATTCAGAATTTCTCCAACGCTCTAATAATAATAAAGCAGCCACGCTTCTAGCTTCGCAAAAATCCTCTTGAGTGAGCAATTCATCAATTTTTGCCAACGGCCACTTAATAACTTCAAGTGGTTCAGGCTCATCGCCTTCTAATCGTGACTCAGTTAAGTCTTCGGCTATTAATACATGCATATGCGCATCGAAAAAAGTAGGCGCCATGGCAAGTTGCTTTAAAGGAGTGAAGTCTTCAGCTTTATAGCCTACTTCTTCTTGCAGCTCCCTATTTCCAGCCTCTATAGGGGTTTCGCCCGGATCAATTAATCCTTTAGGAAATCCTAATTGATAAGAGTGGGTGCCAGCTGAGTATTCACGAATTAATAATACATTATCTTTATCAATTAGCGGTATGATCATCACTGCACCCCGTCCGCTTCCGGCCATTCTTTCAAACTCGCGAGTTACACCATTGCTAAATTCTAAATCCACTTGTTCAACTCGGAAAAATCGGCTTTGTGCAACAACGCGTCTAGCATGTATTTCAGGTAGTTTTTTTTCTTGGTTTGTTTTACTCATGCTTGCTTCACAGGCTACAATACTAAATCTAACGCAACTCTAGCATAAGGAATCACACTTGGCACTTTTACCGTGGCATAAGATAGAAACTGTTTTACTTGATATGGACGGTACGTTATTAGATTTGCATTTTGATAATGAATTTTGGCTCAATTATATACCGATCAAACTGTCTGAGAAAACAGGTAAACCTCTCAAATCATGCCAAGATTATATGGAAAAGGCGTGCGCTGAAGTTTATGGGCAAATCAATTGGTATTGTTTAGACTACTGGGCGGAAAAACTCGATTTAGATATAGTGAAAGCTAAACGTGAAATTATGCATTTAATTGAAATTCGCCCTGATTGCATTCCTTTTTTAGATGCTCTAAAAGCAAGTAAACGTAACATTGCCTTAGTGACGAATGCTCACCCGGGAAGCTTATCGCTAAAAATTGAAAGAACGCAACTAGATAGCCATATTGATACCTTAATCTCAACTCATCAATTCGGCGTCTCAAAAGAGTCTCAGTCTTTATGGAAACAACTGCAGGCACATTTAGGGTTTAACCCTGCAACAACATTATTTGTTGATGATAGTGAGCGCATTTTAGACGCTGCAAAAACGTTTGGCATAGCTTATACATTAGGCATTACCAACCCTGATTTAAAAAAGCCCGACAAAGATATTAATGGTCACCCTACAACAAACAACTATTTAGACCATATCTCAGATATAGTTAATCTTCCATTCAAACCAGAGTAAATATTATGGGATTAGAAAGTATATTAAAAATTGCGGTGGCCTCGAACAATCCTGTTAAAAAAAATGCTGCTAAGTCAGCGTTTGAATTAGTATTTGCTCAAACGGTTGACATTATTCCATGCGACGTTGATTCTGGAGTAAGCGATCAACCCATGTCATATGAAGAGACGAGGCAGGGGGCTTTTAATAGAGTGGAAGCTTCAAAAGTTATGGTTGAGGCAGACTACTATATCGCTTATGAAGGTGGCGTTGATATATTTGAAGATGGTCCTAAAACTTTTGCTGTTTTGTGTATATCAGATAATAGCACAGAGGTTTTTGGACAATCCGCCATGTTGCCATTACCCATTCAAATATATGAACAGTTACTGAATGGTAAAGAGCTTGGCACGGCAATGGACGAATTGTTTAATACACATAATATTAAACAAAAAGGGGGCGCAATTGGTCAATTAACTAAAGGGTTAGAAACCCGTGTTAGTATTTATCAAAGTGCGACTATTTTAGCTTTAAGTCGCTTTATGCATGCTGAGTTATTTGATTAAACTTTTATAGAAAAACAAACAATTTAATACATGCGCTTCCAAAATAAAGAGGCTAGCCTCGTATCGATGACAGCATAGCATCTATTGCAAACCCCAAGTGTAAATATGCCATCTCAGATGGTGAGAATTATTAAAGCTTACCTTTAACATTCAATTTGTACGCATTATTGCCTTGCGGTTCACCAAAGAACTGCGCACCCTGTTTGATTTCTTGAGGGTAGTTTGCAGGTATAGCAAAAGTGCCTAATGCGCTATAAGTACCAGCTGGATCTAAGGTAATGTTGGCATCTAAACTAATGCCGTTGTCAGGTGTGATTTGCATAACAAATGCAGGTGTATCACAACTTAAAATCGCATCAAACGTGCCTAGTTGAACTGGATTAGCATTGACATTCACGAGTGCTTGTAACCAATTGCCTGTTCCTTTGAGAGACTGACACCCTTGTTCATAATTAAAAGAGTCAATGTCTACTCTGAATCGACCTGCTGCAGTAATCACTACTGGTAGTTGAATTTTTGAAAAAAGTGGTTTAGCAGGTACAAAAATTTGAGTATTTTCAATGCTAATATTTTGTGTGTTAAATAACGAAACAGATAGGCTTGAATCAACATATATTTGATTAGTATTCCTAATTGAACCACCATTAATATCTAAATTAACTTTGCCATAAAAAAGCGGCATCACTGATAATGACCAATTAACATTGAGTACTCTTAGTCCATCATAGGTGATACTATCAGCCGTACCAGAAAACACCGTGCCACCTACATTTTCAATATCTACTATATTGTTGGTTTTCTCCTGAACGAATCCAATCACATGGATCGCAGGCATATAAAATATAAGAAACACTAGGTAGGTTAATAAACCTAAAATAAACCATTGCCACTTTTTCACGTCATTATTTTCCTAATTGTAAACGTCTAACTTGCACAAACCCTTTTGTATCAACTTCAGAAACATCGGATTGCACAATTCTAACACCGCGTTTTTCTAAGGTAGCTAACCATTGAATCAATTCATTGAATTCAACTTGGTCAATACTGACTATTAATTCATCGCCTTGTGGCTGCATTCTTGCAACAGGTATATTCGCTCCTCGTGTAGTTTGATTAACAACTTGTGTTAACGAACCCGTAAAACTTGTTTGGCTTGCAGACTGACGCAATACAATGGCGCGACTAGATTGTTCTTGCACCCAAGTTAATAATGCTTTGTCACTTTGAACGGCCGCCCTTTGAGTTTCAATTGATTGATTTAGTGGTTGCCACAATGCAATGTAAAATATCCCAACGACTGCCACAACTGCAGCTGATAACACCATAATTTGTTCGCGCTCAGATAACGCTTTAAACCAAGACTTTATACTGTCCATTATTTATTTAGCCTCTTACCGTGATGAGGCCAACGACTTCGCTGCCACGATTATTAATTGCACCTTGCTCTACTTCAAACCCTAAGCTTTGCGCGTCTCGTCTAAACGTTTCTAATGCTTCGAAATTTTGAGCTACAGACTGTATTCTAATTTCTGAACGGCGGCTATCGTATTTGATTGTTTGAGGTTTTACCCCTGAGCTTTCAAATGCCCCACCTAATCTTGAAAGCATGGCTAGCATGGATAAGTTACCACCGCCTTGCTCTAATTTAGTTATTTCTCTGGAAAGCACTCGCCTAATATTCGCCACCCTATTTAACTCAGGAAAACCTTCCTTGATTTTAACCTGCATTTGCTGCCTAATTTCAGCTCTTTCGGCTTTTAATTCGTTCAACTCACTCGTTTTCAAAATAAGATTAACGCATAGTGCAACAATGGCTAGAGAGGCTGCGATTTTCCACTTATCCCAAGTAGGATTGGCTTTTCTTTTAACTGCAAATTCACCTTGAAATAAATTCAAAGGAATAGATTGCGCGCCATCAAGCAATAATTTCATAGGTAAGTTATCGAAATTAAAATCAGTTTTCTCTGTGTCAGACCATTGCGGAATTTCGCTTAAACAAGCAAAGCGAAGTTCTTTCTCATCAGCTATATTCATAACAAGTGGCAATACCCATTCTGACTCTCCTTGAATACATTGGTTATCAGGAAATTTAACCAAAATTTCATTTTCTAGCGCTAATACACTAATACTGTCAGATTCTGGGAGACATAAACTATCAGGGATTAAGACGTTGCAAAAAATGCCGGCGTCAGAAAGCGTATTGCTCCAAGCTTTGAGCTTTTCTTTTTCAATGGCAGCAATCTGGATATTATCGCCCAGCTTTTTCCCTTGCGCGAAAAACATTTTACTAATATCCGAGCACAGTTCCTCTTCAACCATAAATGGTATAGCTGACAGGGCTTTTCTAGAAGCGTTTGCAGGCAAGGTAACGTTAGTAAGATATAAAGAGCTGGCCGGTGCAAGGCAAGTAACATGGCTGTTTTCACTGTGCTCATTAAGTGATGACAATTCAGATTCATCATTTAGTCTACCTGATGCAATAATTTCTTTTTCATCATCGCTATACACTAGCCAGTGAATGGGATCATGACTGGTAGAGCCTAATCTAATTACTAAACGCTGCATTTAAAATGCGCCTCCAAATTCTCGACTAATTATACTAACACCGTCATTATCAATTTTAAAAATCGTCACAAGTCGAAACTGAGAGTCTTGAAAAATTGCAGTGGTGTTAAGTTTAAAATATTTACTTGTAACGTCAAACCATTCTTGTTGTTGTGCAGTTAAGTTAAGCACGCTAACTTCAGGTAGGTTTAAAAATCGGTCTTTATCGGCAAACCCTTCTTCAGGACGAGCACTAATAATATCTTGTCCTTTATTTTCATCATCACCTAACAATGCGGAAAGAACCATGGCTGTTTCTTCAGTAATGGTATTCACATTTATTTTGAGCTCATTCTCTGGCAACACGCATAGTGCTTTTTGCATAGGGCGCATATCAGCTTGTTGAAGCGCCTCATCCATACCATTAATGAGTCTAAATTCACTCGTGTGAGAGAGATTATTATTTGCCGCCAAATAAGGCCTTGGCAAAGACTCATAATAAGAGTCTTCAGCACCATAGTTCTTTTGCACACTATCACTATCAAGCCAATCAATCAAAGAGTCTCGAATAGTATCGGTCACTAAGCTGTCATTTATATATTGTGTGATTAGGCGATGGAAAGCTTGTTGTGAGGCCGTGTAAGCATTAGTTGCTTTGTTGTTATTGGTCGTTGTATTCGTATTTGTTTGATTATCTTCGGTTTCATCATTGCTGTCTTCATCGTCATTATTTTGCGTGTCATTACGAGAAGAATTTGAATTTAACGCATTCAGATTGAAGCAAGTTTGCATATCAAAAAGCTGAGCCTTAATGACACCGCCTTCAATTGGATATTCTAGGGGTTGTGCCCATGGTTGACTCAAATTAATATTATCGCCTGTGAGTGCTTTTAGTTGTGCAAGCGAACTTTGTGCAAATTGTTCTGCGCCTAATGCATACCAATAAGCTTGGTTATTTGCTTTTAGGTTGGTAGTTCTAGCCACGTTTAGTTGTAATCGTCCACTCATTTGTACTGCAATTACCATCACCAGGGCAACAATTAACATCACAACAATTAGCGCGACGCCTTTTTGTTTGTTGAGAAGATCATGTCGTTGATGCATTAAACTTTTACCTTGAATTCACGTCTAATTTCACCAAAGGTTTTTGATACAACCGTAATGGCGATGGCTACCGGTAACTCAACGTCAGTAATATTATCCTCCCAATCAAGCTCAGTACTTATTTCCCTTAACACTTCTACTTTAAAATCGGTAATGTCGTCTACTAACACCCTTATTTTAGGTTCCGTCCCTGTAATTGCATCTACAAAATTTGTATGTAGTCGCTGTAATTGATTTTCTTGTAAGCGGTAACTGACATTTTGCAAAGTGCTTCGTTTTAATCGCATTTGAGGGTTTTGCCAACCACCTCTTACAAAGCCCACTGCATAAGCATCACTGTCTAACTCAAATTCACCGCCAAAAATCACTAAATTGTTTTGCAAGCCTTGTTGCCGGGGGACTCTTTCTTGTATTTGTAAAAAGTCTCGCTCCATAATTAGGAAGGCACGTTGTAATTGTTCAAACTTTGCCTCTCTTGCCGCTGAAATTTCATTAGTATTAGTCACTAGACTCAGCATGGCATTAGCTCCTAGGGCTAAAAATGCAAATATGCCGATAGCGATAACGATTTCTATTAACGTAAAGCCTTGTTCATGCTTGGAAAAAGTTGGACTGTCCAGAGTTGCTGGACAGTCCAGCTTGTTAGTTGAAGCAATGACATAAGGCCAAATCATGATTCGACCCGGGTCATAAAGGTAACAACAGAAGTAACGGTATTATCCATTTCTTGGTCGGTAGCAACGGTAACGGTGACCTGATACAGCGTTTCATCAGCAGTTTTAACCGCTTCTCTTTCCCAATACCATTTCTGATCAGCAAGCTCTTCCTCACCTTTTTTAGATTTATCTAAAGGCCATTTTATTCTTGATTCCAAAGAGGCTCGTGTAAGTTGATTATTAGCCACAAAGGTGGCAAATGTAATTCGTTCTAATGTATTAATAGAGCGAGCATGTTCATATACAGCCTTAACTACTGCGCCACCTGCAAGCGCAAAAATGGCGACTGCTACCATCACTTCAATCAATGTAAAGCCTAATTGCTTTTGCTTGATGAAAGTCATATTCATAGATTAGGCTCTAATTTAGTAAGAGGTACGGTGTCTTCGCCGCGTAATACAAACTCAAAACTCTCTTCATCAAAGTTTTGTGGTTGATACCTTACTATCAATTCAAAGGGTGTAATTTCACCGCTCGATAAAATGAATACTTGTGGCACAAGCCGTTCTTTTTCTTCTTCATCTCCAATTTCTACTCCATCAGAACTGACACTTAGCTGCTCGTCAAATATTCTATTGTCGAAAAAGGAGTCTTCTTCTAACCAAGCAAAACCATCAAGCAAAAGCTCAAGCTCAATGCCTTCTGAAAGTTGGGTTTGCTGAAAATGTTTACTTTCTTGTAACGCTTGCCAGTTTTGGTTTTCATCTAACATCACAAACTCATACGTTTGTTTGTCAAGATCCAGTCTTAACCCCATTTCTCGCTGATTAATCACGGCATAATCGCTCGCCATATTAAACAAGACTTGCAGTTTATTGACTTCCTTTTCTATATCAGAATATTTATCATCACCAAAAACAGCAAATCGAACACTGGCCAGTATTAAGCCTATTAAAGCTAGCACTAGCATGACTTCTAA
>DDIL01000012.1 GCA_002338515.1 Glaciecola sp. UBA1851
TTGTGGTATAGCTACTATTCCAACGTTTATCCTGAGCTTAACAAGCAACTTGAGCATACAATAGAAAGATACCAAACGTGTCCGGTTGAAGTAAGCGAGTCGTTATTTTTACAACATATTGGTCAAACAAATGATGAGGACCAATCGCAAAACGAGGCTTATCAGCGTGCGTTAAGCGTAATGGTTAATAATTTATCTGACTCGATAAATGAAACATCTGATCAAGCAAGCGGTTTTTCTGCAGCCCTGCAGTTAGATATAGAAGCACTTGAAAAGCATGAATTAAACGACGAAATTTCACCACTAATTGATAGCTTAAGCGCCAACGCAAATGCAATATGTGACGCAAATGACGCGTTCAATAATAAATTAGTTGATGCACAAAAAGAAATAAGAGCGTTAAAAGAAGAGCTTGATAAAAGTAGGGAGGAAGCAAATACTGACCCCCTCACAGGCTTATCAAACAGACGTGTACTTGAATCGATTTATAATAATTTTGTGACCGAAGCTGGTGATGAAAGTGATTTATCGATAATTATTATGGATATCGATAAATTCAAAGTTTTTAATGATACTCATGGCCACTTGCTTGGCGATCAAATATTGAAATATGTAGGTAGTTTACTCAAAGATCTTTGCCCTAATGGAATAAAGCCAGTCAGATTTGGTGGAGAAGAGTTTGCGATAGTTTGTCCAACAAAAAACCTAGACACGTCACAGAATATTGCCGAAAAAATTAGGGCCAAATTGGAATCAGTTCCATTTACCAATAAGAAAACTGGGGATAAAATACCGCCGGTTACGGCCTCTTTTGGTGTGGCAAAAAGAAAATGCCAAGAAAATTTATCAAGCCTTATTGAACGAGCAGACAAAGCTTTGTATTTGGCAAAAGATAATGGCAGAAATCAAGTCCAACTAGCGATGTAGAATTAGTAGGTACATACTTATGTTTCACATATACCTAGCATAAATATGTACTTCACTCCACGTTGTTGATGGTAAAAAGTAGCGACGTATATCAAAACCAACAATCTGCTATTGCAAACTCCCTTAATTTAAAAAAATAATAAGTTTAACTTGTTAGAACGAGTACGTTTTGACACACTCTAAAGCTCTGAGATATATCAAATTACAGCCTGTTAGGAGCATTTCGTGACCGACGAAAAATCGTCTAATTCATCAGAAGAAAGTCTACATCATTTAGAGTTACGTCATTTAACCCTCGACGATTTTGACGATATTCGAGATTTAATGAATATCGTATATAAAAATAATGGAGGAGCCATCACCAAAAAGCGTTATCAAGCCCAAATAAACACATTTGCTGACGGACAAATATGTATTGAAGATAAAGGCAAAATAGTGGCGGCCGCGTTTTCTGTCATAGTTGATTATGATAAATTTGGTGATAAACACACATACGAAGAAATTACCGGGGATGCATATATTACCACCCATGATCCCAAGGGAGATGTGTTATATGGCGTTGATTTTTTTGTAGACCCTGAATATCGTGGTTTAAGACTAGGCCGTCGATTATATGAGGCGCGTAAAGAACTATGCAAAAATCTTAATCTAAAAAGTATTATGGCAGGGGGCAGGATCCCTAACTATTCAAAATTTTCCGACTCTATGACCCCATTTGAGTATATTGAGAAAGTAAAAGAGAAGGAAATTCATGATCCTACTCTTTCATTTCAAATGAGTAATGGCTTTGAAGTCAAGCAAGTTCTAAAAGCCTACCTACCTGAAGATAAGGCATCACTTGGGTTTGCCACCCTGCTGCAATGGCACAATATGTATTATGATGCCGAACAACCTTCGTTGCTTGATAGCAAGTTTTCCAATGCCAGAATTGGATTAGTTCAATGGCAAATGCGCTACTTCAATAATGTTGAAGAATTACTTCAACAGGTAGAATATTTTGTCGATGCTTTGTCAGATTACAAATGTGATTTAGCGGTGCTTCCTGAATTTTATAATGCGCCACTTATGGGCTTGAGTTCATCAGACGCCCCAATCGATGCCATTTGGCACCTATCGGAATACACTGAGGAGTTGCTTGCGGCTATTTCAGAGATGGCCATTAGTTATAATATCAATATAGTGGCAGGCTCTATGCCTGTTGTGGAAGATGACGAGCTTTTTAACGTATCGTATTTATGCCACAGAGATGGACGTGTTGAAAGCCAATACAAACTCCATCCCACGCCATATGAAAAGAATGGCTGGTTAATGAAAGGCGGCAATAAACTAACCGCTTTTGAAACAGATTTTGGCAAAATAGGCATATTAATTTGTTACGATGTTGAATTTCCAGAGTTGGCCAGATTACTGTCTGAAGAGGAAATTCAAATATTATGCGTACCGTTTTGGACGGATACTAAAAATGGTTACTTGCGAGTTAGGCGCTGTGCTCAAGCCCGAGCAATTGAAAACGAATGCTATGTCGCAATAGCAGGCAGTGTAGGCAACTTGCCTAAAGTAGATAATGTTGATATCCAATACGGACAAACAGCCGTATTTTCACCGTCTGACTTTGCTTTCCCACACGATGCAATTGTGTCAGAAACTACACCAAATACTGAGATGATGCTGATTGTTGATTTGGACTTAGAAAAGCTTAATAAACTTAAAAATGAAGGGTCAGTTCGGAATTATTTAGACAAGCGCCGAGACTTATATAAAGTACAGTGGATTGGAGAGAAGTAAGCAATAGTCTTTTATAAAACAGTAATGGTCTTACCTTTAATATAGAGGTGAATTAGCAAGGTTCATCTTTATATAGCGGTGTATTTTTTATATTTTTACTTTCCTTTTTTGCGAAATCAATTAAATCAGGGTAAAACGACTGAAACTGATCGTTTAGAAGTTCGTGATTTTTAGATACAAAATGAAAAGCAATATCGGCAAATTCAATACGCTTACCAAGTCGATGTTCTATTTGCTTATATGCATTTAAACAACTTGTGTTTGTTTGATAGTTAATTAACCACTGGTGTTTTATTAAACTATTTTTGACTTGCTGATACCTTTCACTTATATAAATATTATTACTAGCTAATTCTTGATAAAAATCGTCAAGTAAATTTGGTAAAGATTGCTCATTAAAGCAATCCCAATTAACACATAATAAATGATCGAAGTAGATATCAATTACCACACCCGACATTCGCCGAATTGAGCGTGGAAAAACTTTTCTTAGTTCAACATTAATATTATGGCTATCGGTATATGAATCTATTTTTCGATGCAATTTTATTCCGGACAAAATGGCACTAGAAAGTGTTTCATTGTGGCCACTTTTAGTCCAAGTTTTTACGTCACCTTTTACAAAATCCCCTAAGAAATTTCCCAAAAGATGACTGTCACCACAATTAGCTAAATTGATATGAGCAATATAATTCACAAGCTGTCTAGACCTTAGTATAGAGCATTTAAGCTATGTTTAAATTAACACGCTTAAAGTAGAGACGAAGTTACCATTACTGTATTTATAAAATACTGTAACATACCTTTTCCTATAAACTAGAACACCCCGGGTCATTCCCACAAAAGTGGGAATCTCCAATATCCCGCGTCATGCCCACAAAAGTGGGAATCTCCAGCAAAACAAGAAATGTTTGGAGAATAATATTATACAACGCTAAAGTCTTACACAATTCTTCAAATCTAATTCTAATTGATAACTATTCGCATTTACATTGCGATAACCATTTGCTATATTAGCGCCACTTTAAATAATCACTTGCTTATATTCCATGTTGAGAACACTGAAATAAAGCATATATAAGAGAGAAGTAGTTTGAAATTATCACTTATCAGCTTATCAATAGCATTTTCTTTTGGCTTGAGTAGCGTCGCTAACAGTGCAACCTTAAATGCCGATATAGCCGCTGTCGAAATTATCAGTATCAAAGGTCAATATTTATCAAGTGACCAAGCCAATTCAATTAAAACCCCTACTCCTGTTTTAGACGTCCCTCAGAGTCTGTCCATTATCACTGCCGAGCAAATTACTGAACGTGGTATTACTAGCGTAGGGGAAATTATAGACTACACACCCGGTGTCAATACTTCTCAAGGTGAAGGGCACAGAGATTCGGTAGTTTTCAGGGGCATTCGTTCAACTGCCGACTTTTTCTTAGATGGCAACCGGGACGATGTGCAGTATTATCGTGCGCTTTATAACGTTGAGCAGGTAGAAATTTTGCGAGGTCCTAATGCGTTGTTATTTGGCCGTGGTGGTACGGGTGGTATTTTAAACCGAGTATCGAAAAAGGCGCAGCTTGACCAAGATTTTACCGGGTACAAAGCCTCACTAAACAGTTTTGGTGGGTGGTTAACTGAAATAGATAGTAATTTGATGGTTGCTGACAACAGTGCTTTGCGTATTAATGCGATGTACGAAAGTTTAGAAAATCATCGTGATTTTTACGACGGCGAACGAGTTGGATTTAACCCCACTATGTTTATCGAATTAAGTGAAAATACTTCTCTTAACTTAAGCTATGAATACATTAATCACCAGCGTTACATTGACCGTGGCATTCCAACTGGTGATAACGGCAGGCCGGTTGAAGCACTTAAAGATATAACGTTTGCAGGCCCTGAAGATAATTATCATGAAATAGAAGCGCATGTATTTAGAGCGAATATAGAGCATCAATTTAGCGATACAATCAAAGGTAATTTCAATGCTTTTTATGGCGATTATGACAAAGTT